>JABLTI010000031.1 GCA_013166835.1 Promethearchaeati archaeon
GCTTTTTCACTTCCCTCATAAAGAACTGCTTTTACTGGAATTTTTTCTCTAAATTTCACAGTATATTCTTGGAATGATAATTTCTCATTCTTTTCATTCACCATTGTTGTTTTTACTGGATCATCTGTCATTGGTATAATTTTAGCTGTAATTTCTAACTTTGCACAGATTTCATTAATTGCTTCAGTCAATGTATAACCACTTGATAGTAATCTATTTCTCGTTAAATGAAGTGCTAAATCTTTGTCTCCTAATTGGAACCAAGTTGGTTCTTTCATATTACATAAATGTTGTAAAGTATTGTATGTTTCATCTTCCACTCCCCAAAATTCCTCTAAATCCAGCTGATTTGAAAATAAGTAGATTAAGGAATCAATATCAGGTGAAACTAATAAACCAAAGAAAGTATCATCATCCCCAGTATTTCCTATTATCGTTAATAATTTGTCATCAAGTAATTCTCTAACACCAAGTAATAGCTTAGGCGTTCCAGTTCCACCAGATAGTAAAGTTATAGATACTTGCGGTTTCCCTTCCATTTCCATACGTCCAAATAATGATAATCCCCATTTATTTTAAATTCATCTTAAAAGTTATTAATCCATTCAAAGACAAATGTGAAGTAGTAAATTAATATCACCTTATAGTATAGTGTGGGATTTAGATGAATGCAACAGACGACAACGAATTAAAAACAGAAGAGACAACATCATCTACAGTAATTGAGCTACAACCACATGAATTGGAACAAACTTCAAAGAAGAAAGAAAGTAAAACACTCGCTACACTGCGCCAAATTTTCAGAGCATTATTTTCATGGGAAGCAATTCACTTAATGCTTTCACATCATCCTTTCTGTGAAGTTTTTGATCCTCACGTTTTCAAAATAGGTAAGCTAAGATTGTGTAGAGGGTGTTTCCTGAGCTATCCTCCACTCTATGCTTTGGTATCAATTTTCATTTTTTGGGAAGCTGCTCGTGAATTTTTCTTACTCGAAGCAATATCCATTATTGATAATCTTTGGTGGTTTGTTATTGGATTTTGTATCTTAACTTTCGGTGCTAGGGGTTTAGGACGATACTCTATTTTCATTAAAGATATAGCGAAATTCTCTCGAGGAGCTTGGACTGGTTTCTTAGTAATGGTCATAATCTCTCAACATTGGGGATTCAAAATAAGTGCAGCTTTAATTGTTATTGGAGGAATGACATACTTAAGTCTACATAGAGGAAAAGACATGGAACGAACATGCGATGAATGTAAATGGCATGCTGATTTTAATTCATGCCCAGGATGGGAAGGTATGTCTGATAAACTATTCCAAACAAGCCCTCCAATTATAGAAAATATTCCACCAGAAAAACTAGAACAAGAAATACAAGACACATAATGAAAGGATTTTTTTACTTAGAAGGATCTTCTCTACCAGTTCTTAGAGCCCATTCCAATAATTCCCTTCTCTTTAATTCATCTGTATAAATTCCTTCTATTTTAAGTAATTTATTTCCACTATCTCCAGTAATACTTTCATGCTTTTCACTTTTCTTTCTTATATCCCAAAGAGCCTTACGAAGATCAGTATTACTCATTCTTTTAGCTTTACGAGTCAATCGTTTTACAAAAAATCTCCCGAAAAAATCATTGTGAGTAGCATTCATTTTGGTATAATCCTTTTCTTCTTAGAAACAATAATTTTCACCATTTAATTATTTTATTCATGGCAAACTCAGGATAACTACTCCCCAAACATCATTTTAACCTTGTCAAAAAATCTTAATATACTCATAATAATTAACTCCCGTAAGCCTTAAATATACTATATAAGCAAATTGCAAATTCGAATTTTTTGTCGAATTTTGAATTATTTTTGCTGACAAAACTTTAATAAGGGGCAATGTAAACTAATTAGTTTAGCATCTAAACCTTAAAGGTTTAGAGGCCTATGATTCAGAAGGATCATAGAACCAAAATTATTAGGTTGAACCAAATTTTTTGGTGATCACCCGATGAAAGTGAACAAAGTTAAGACAACCCTTCTTGTCGGTGTCATAATGACACTTTTTGTTGCTAGTGCTATAGCTGTCAGACCAACAAAGACTGACGCTATTGATCCATTTTTCACACTAGTTTTCAAGACAAATGGTGGAGGAGTAAGACCGGATTATGGTAACTTCCTCAAACAACACTGTGCAAGAATTGGTATAAACATAGATGTTATTGTACAGGACTGGCCCACATTTGTAGGCGAGTTGATCGCCTTCAGAGACTTTGACGTTTGTTACGTCGGTCTAACTGGTGGCGGTGCAGACCCAGACTTTACTGGTGTCTACGACGAAAACGGCTCATTGAACTTGTTTGGTTATCATACCAGCATGGACTGGGATGATGATAAAAATACAGGACTTAATGAATGGTATATGAAGGAAGGCAATTTAATTATGCCTCCTGATTCAGAAGAACGTGTACAACACTACTGGGAATGGCAACAATATTTCATGGATAAAATATGTCCTATGGCTCCAACATACTCCCCAAGAGCATACACTGCTTTCTGGGCAGACCTAGAAGGATATAATATGTCAGATGGTATATTACAATCATGGGGTTTGATGGATTGGACAGGAACTCACACTGGACAAGTAGACGATAGTGAGTTAGTTAGAGTAGATGCCGCATGGTCAGATCTTAATCCATTATTCCAAGATGATACTTCTTCAAGTTTCATCAGCACTGCAACCATGGATCCATTGATCTTTTACGATGCTGATTTAACAGTTTGGCCACATTTAGCAGAAAGCTATACTATGCTTAATGATACTTGGATGAGAATTGTTATAAGACAAGGTATTGAATGGGCTGATGACCCTGATGGTTTATCAACCAATGAAGTCTTCGATGTAGATGACGTTTACTTCACCATTTATGCATGGAGAGAAGTATCTAATGACCAACACTTATGGTCTTGGGTAAAAGACATGGTCAAACTCGACCAATGGACATTGGATCTCTTTATTGATGGTGATCCTTCAACTCCTGAGAATGATGCATATGCTCCGTTCCTACCATCACTTAACACTCGAATTATCCCTGAATACTACTTAAATCAATCACAATTAGCTGACGGAGTAACCCCTGATATTACTCACCCATCATGGAATACATTTGCTACAAATTGTTTTGGAACTGGTGTTTTCGAAATCGGTTCCTTCACTGAAGGAGTAGAAACCGTTCTTAATGTAAGATCAGATAGCTGGAGATTAGATCCAGTAGTTACCGCTGATCCAGCTTTGGATTGGGCTAACAGATTCGGCTATGGTACTGGATGGGCTGGTATGACTCAATTAAGAATCAGAATTATACCTGACCAACAAACTGCAATGCTTGAATTTGAATCTGGTAAAGTAGACATTTTAGCCGTCGGTTGGAACCCAACCAAGAAAGACGAATTCGTAGCTGATCCAGACTTCACTGTACAAGATGATACACAATTCAGTTATGGTTTCTTCGGACATAACATGAGAGAATCAAGACCAATTATAGGCAATCGTGCTCCCTCACTTATCGACCCAACACTCAGTATTGGTTTATGTGTAAGAAAAGCTATCAACTATGCTCTTGACAGATTTGAAATAAACAATGTTATTCACAGAGGTGAATACGCTATTACCGACACCCCACTTTATCCAAAGATGGGTATTTGGAATAATCCAAACATCATTCGCTACAACTTCATAGACAAAGCAAGAGAATACATGACAAAAGCAGGATACGATTTAGGTTGGACTCCAACAACTCCTGGTTTCACCATGTTAGTTGCTTTCACCTCAATCATGGCAATAGCTACTATTACATACCTCATCGTTAAAAAACGAAAGTAATCAGTCTGTAAACTATGCAGTGGGATAAACCTACTGCACCTATCTCTTTTTTTTCTAATTTTAACCTCATTTAATTTGCCAAATCATGTTTTATTGTAGAATAAGAAAGATTTAAAACTAGATAGTACAAACAAGGAAAACGTTGAAAATCAACATTGCCCCGATGGTGTAGTTCGGCCAATCATTACAGCCTTTCGAGTTGTAGACTCGGGTTCAAATCCCGGTCGGGGCACCATACTTTCTCCAGAAACTTTTTTTGTATGAAGTTGTATTATTTCTCGGTGCAAATTATTGTCTGTAAAGGAAATTTATCCAGTCAAGTTTAAAATTGATGGTGTGGGGGAAGTGAAGGGTGAGTTATATCGAGTAAAAGCTCCTCATTCAGTTGAAAACATATGGTATGCATTGCCATTAAGTGGTCGATTAATAGTGCAGGATAATGCTCAAGCTTATTTCTTAATTGATATCCAAGTGAAATCCGAGCATCCAACCTTTGATGTGGAATCAGGAGATATTGCTTATTGGCCTATGAGCAAAGCCATATGTGTATTTTGGGAGAAAATACGACCATACTCAGAAGTTAATTTAATAGGTAAAATCACAAGAAATTTGGAATTATTCAAAACTATGCGAAATTTAACTCGAGTGGTTCTAGAGAAAGATGAATGATTAATAATCTAATTTTTTCAAATTGCTCTTCCAAACTGCTAATCCGCAGTTTTTGCATTCTATTTTTTGTTTATATTCCTTTCTTGACCAATATAATTTGAGAGTAAGAGTACTATTGCATTTACCACACTTTTCTTTTAGCTCTTTAGTTTCCATTAAAACAAGATCTTCTTCTTTTACATCAGAGTCTTTCGTAAACATTGTGATTTCCCTACCATACAACAATCTGAGTAAACATCAAATGAACAAGATATTTTGGATGACAATAAATAATATGAAATGAAACATTAATTCAATTACAAGAATAATGTTTCAGTAGATAATGCTACACAGCCATTTTGAGTCATTTCGAAAGGTCTTCGAACTAATTCATGGTCGATTCCTCTCATCTTTCTAATGTATATACTTCTTAACAATCTTTGATTTACCTCTTGAATATCAACAACTATTACACCAGAAGCCATGAATTCTTCAACACCATAACGAGAAATTTCTCCGCTTTGAGACATCTCACTGGTAACAATGGTTGTGCATTTAAGACTCGACATCACAGCACTAAGCTTTAAGATTTCTCTTCGAATTCGCATTTCACTTTCTAGAGATAAAGCAAGAGCTGTTAAAGAATCAATAACTACTCTTTCAGCGCCAAGTTCATCAATTAATGCGATAAGTGTTGTTAAAAGATCATCAATTTCTAAACGAATACTATACTTCTCTTTTGAAGCCACACCTGCACGCATAGAGAAACCATCAACAAGTGCAAGAAGATTCTCTTTTTCCAAGCTTTCTAATTTCCAATCATAACTTGCGAAGTTTTGTCTCACAGTTTTGGGGCTTTCATCAAAGGTAACATAAATTCCTGGATCGCCATGATCTAAGACACCACGATAGATAAATTGGGTCGCGAGTGTGGTTTTCCCTGCACCAGCTGGTCCACTTAATAGTATAGTTCTACCTTTTGGTAATCCCCCATTTAACATTTTATCTAATCCAGGTATCCCAGTTTTTACTCTGGCTATTTGACTCATCTTTCTAGCTCCAACATTCTTAACGTTCACTGACATAAAATTCTTATGGATTGTAATAATTTCAACAAATTATTTCTGTTCCTATAAATTCTTTTCCTTCTAATAGATTTTCTATACGGTCATGAATCAAACCATTGATAATATATGCCTTAATGTTTTTTCTTTGCAAAATTGTAGGTGTAATGTTATCTAAAGGACTTGTTTTCAATTCGAGTAATTCTTGTACAGTTATCTTCTTAACTAGTTTATCTTTAACAATTATACCATCTATATCTTTGAGGAAAACTAATTTCTCAGCCATAATTTTTATGGCAATTTCCGTAGCGATAGCATCACTTGTAGAATTCCAAGTTTTCTCTAAACCACTCTCAGTTCTCATATATTTCATAACTCTAAAGATTGGTAAATTTTCGAAAGTTAAGACATTAAAATCCTTAGAAGAGAAATCATGTAAATTTGAATTAGGAATAAATTTCATTAGAAAACTAGCATGTTGCTCCATAGCCTGTATAGCCATCCAATGTGCTTGTTCATCATCTAAATCATATTTCTCTTGTGTTTCGCGAACAAACTCGGTAAAAAGCCCACCACCGGGAACTATAGCAAAATCCTCTTTGCAGTCAAATAGTGAAGATAGAGTTTTTCCCAATTGAACAATTTGTTTGAGGGTTCCTCTTTCAGTAATAGAACCACCAAATTTTATAATTGTATTAATTTTCATTCAGAGCTTCCCTCTGTTTCAATGAATTTTTTCGAGTATAGAACCGCAACTGCGAAAGCACAAAAAGAGTTCAAGGATGATTCATCTAATATATCATCAGCAATAATTTGCTCATATATACCATTCATTCGAAGCAAAGAAATCCCAATTGTTTTAGCACCTGAACCAATGAGAATTATTTCAGGATTTAATTCATACATTGCTCTGAATCTAGTTAAGACATAATCCAAAGCACCTGATAATTTCTCAAATTGCTTTTCTTTAATTTGTCTTGCAATATCTATAATATCATTGTGAGCAAGCTGGTTACTATCAGAACAAACGATACGTGCTAATCTTGCTTTTGCATTTTCTTTACTAACAGGTTTACCATCAGCAGTATCACCTATGACTTCATCTTCAGAGATTAATCCTAGAAGTAAGTAGACATCTCCTGTTGTTGCGAATAACTCACTCGCTAACGGTATAATTTCATTTCTCACTTTAACTTCTTGAATAATCGCAACAACATTTGTTCTAATTAAACCGGAGTATACTAGTTCTTTGTTAGTTAAACGTTCAAGATCATTTTTTCCTTGCGCAACTATTTTTCCATTAAATATTGGAGTAAAGTCCGTTGTTGTAGATCCAATATCAATGACTAATGCATTATGATGCTTTATTCCCAAATAGAGCGCTGATGCAACCCAATTCGTGGCAGCAACATTAAGCCAATTTTCTCCAGCTTCTTGCGTAGGTAGAAAACTACCATTTACATCGAGAATAAGCGGTGAGTTCTTTTCATTATCTGAGTGAAAACACTCCTCAACAAATCCGCAAATGGATTCTATTCCTTCTTTTTTCGTTTGAAAACAATCAGCAAGTTCTGCTGTTGTAACAAAAACCACTTGATCTATTGAACCAAATTCCTCGATTAATTTACTCTTTAGTGTCTCAAGAAATTCTGGAAAGGATGTATGATTTTTCCAAATTGGAAAATAATCAGAGCTGGAACTAAGTAATTCGATTTTTTCTTTCTGAACTTCAATTAAAGCATGTTTAGTATTTGCCCCACCAATATCCAAACCAAGGATTTTAACCATATTTTTTCATATCCTACTAAATGTAAAACAAATTCCGAATAATCTTAAATTTAAACTTCTAATAAATTAATTCATAATTAGATATTCTTAACCTCATCTCTTTAGTAAATGTTTTTAATCTTTGCTGATAAAATCTCATTTGAATACAATGTCTACAGAAAGCTCAGAAGTAATTGGTATAATCCTTGATATGACGGATAAAGAATGCCCTCATGTGCTTTATGAGCTTAAAACATCTATCAAGAAAATAAAAGTCGGTGAAATTCTCAAATTAATAACTAATAGACCTAAATCTCTAAAGAATATACCAAAATGGTGTTTAAATAATAATCATGAGCTCTTTCTAACAGACACCAGTAATGGGAAGTATTTATTTTATATAAAAAGAACGCAATGAATAATCTAGTAGTACTGTGGAGTAAAAAAAATGAGCTATCGTTTAGTTCAAGGAGAATTATCCTTTAAATTTGCAGCAGCACATTTTGTTCTTGGAGACACAGGTTGTGAACGATTACATGGTCACAATTATCTAGTTGAAGTACAGATCTACGGTGAGCAAGATGAAGCCAGGAATCTAGTAATTGATTTCTTAGAATTGAAACCTTTTGTAAGAAAATTCGTGGAAGAGCTTGATCACAAAATACTGTTGCCAACTGAAAACTCCCATCTAACAATAACTAAAAAGAAAAATGAGTTGTTTGTTAATTTCATCCCAAAAAATAAGAATTATATTTTTCCAGAAAGCGATGTTTCCTTGCTGCCGATTAAAAACACAACCGTCGAGGAATTTGCCCGATTGTTATCATCTAAACTAACTCCCCTGTTTAGTAAACACCCAAATATTGATGCTATAGAAGTAGGAGTTTTCGAATATAAAGGACAAGGTTGTTGGATGAAGAGAACTAGGGATACTATTTAGTATTTTTTTGATTCAGAAGCTCCTCAAATCCACTCAAAGTTATTTTAGGTATATTTTCTATTTCTTCACCTTGAATTAAGAAATTGTAATATTTGATAGATGAAAACAAATTAGGGAGCTGTGAGAGAAGATTCTTCGCTATTGTGAACTTGATTAGCTTCCTCTCTGAAGCTTGAAAATCTTTATTTTTACTTTCTGGTTTGGAAAATTTCCCGACAATTTCACCAAAATCATATCCAATCAAAACTACTATTTCTGCTTGCATATTTGCAGCTAAATAAGCAGCTCGATCCCCATCTGTAAATCCTCCCAAATTTTTTACTTTGAAAGTCTCCTTTGTTTGGGTTGTCCCGATAATGCCTTCTTTTGGTATTATGTCAGTAATTTCGTTAATTTTTGAAATATTATCTCCATGAGTATGAACAACTACTATTGAACCATTCTCGAAACTCTTTCTAATTGCTGCTATACTTCCATCTAAATCTGTAATAATGACATCAATATCAATTCCAAATTTAAGTAGTGCTTTTGTAGCTCCATCAACAGCAACAATAACTACTTCCCGTCTGAAGTTCTTCACCAAATTGAATAACAGCTCAATAGAGCTTTCAAGAGATGGGCCTGGTCCAAACAAAAGAACAATCTTGTGTTTTATAATTAATTTTAATTTCCTAAACGTTTTTCGTACGGTTTGATAAGTTAATCTCGAATGTAAAACATGAGTTGCTATCAGATCCGTTTTTGCATCAATACTAAGCATTGAACAAATTTGCTCATAATCTTTTTTTCTTAATTGCTTGTATTGCTTCATAAATCATCAGACCGATTGCTTACAGTAACTATTATTTCTTTACTTATTAAAAATAATATTCAAATAAATTATTATGAGGTAATCTGTTATTTAACTGGGATATATATGTCAAATACAAATCTTCCCTTTCAAAGTGAAATTATCTATGAAGCAATTATTACTACATATAATCAGCAGAATCAACCAAATGCTGCTCCAATGGGCTTCTCGATTACTAAAGAAAAACAAGTAATAATTCGTCCTTTCAAAGAATCAGATACGTACAAAAATCTACAAGATCAAAAGAAATGCATAGTTAATATCACAAATGATCCAGATCTATTTGTGAAAAGTACTTTGTTCCAAGATTTATTGACTGACGAATTTTATATTAAATCCAAAATAATTAATGCTCCAATTCTGAAAACTTGTAAAGGGAATCATATAACACTAAAAGTCATAAAAGAAAAGGGTGAAGAAGAGAGGGGAATATTCCATTGTGAAATCATCAAAGTAGAACTAAGCAGAGAAAATATTCAACCACATACCCGAGCTTTCTCATCTTTGATTGAGATCCTAATTCATACTACTCGAGTAATTCATTTTTCCAAGACAAGTGGACTAAGTGATCCGAAAGTCAAACAATTAAGAGAATTAATTGAGCATCACTCACAGATAATAACTCGAGTAACAAATAAAGACTCCCAATTTCAGGAATATCTTGAGAAAATTCAAGAGAAAATATTCCAAGAAGTAGGGGAATAGACAAAACAAGTTAGGATGAGGATTTTGAAACCAGAAAATATATCGTATCCAATTGAAGGTTTTTTCATAAAATCAGTTGATGACCTAATTTTCGACGTTAAAGGATTATCTCATCCTCAGGATAGAATTATTTCCTTTGTTAGATATGTACCTGCAAAATTCTACAAGAATACTCAAAAAATTGTTACTAAAGGTTACTGTAAATTATACGATTTGTTAGAAAGATATGCCTTTTTGCATCAGAATTTTCCTCAGTATATCTACGAAGATCCAATGGGTCGAGGTTTATTACAAGCTGTGGCAAAAAAGGATATTATAGAAATCTATAATCCTGTCCAAAGACTACAACAAATTGCTAAAACAGAAAGAGAAGAACTTGACTCATTAAAAAAACTAGCTCAAGAATTAACAAACAAAATAGTGGAACATTGTGGCATTGATTCAAAATATTTCGGTATTACAGGTTCAATCATGATAGACTTACATGGTAAGAAATCAGATGTTGATTTAGTTGTGTATGGAAAAAGAGATAGTATTAGAGTCTATCAGGGGATGAACAGCATTTTTGAAAATTACGATAACATATCACGTTATACAGATAACGAATTGAAGACTTTATGGAAAGCTAGAGGGCAAGAAGAGCAGATAGATTTTGAATCATTTCTCGTAAGCGAGAAGAAAAAGCAATTGCAAGGAACAATATCCAATATAGATTTCTATATTCGACTCGTTTTACTTCCTGCTGAATATTACGAACCATATGATCAGACTAAGATTACTTCTCTAAGTGAACTCGAAATCGAAGCAACTATAGGGAATGATGACTATTCGATTTTTACCCCTTGTATTTATCATCTCAAAGATGTCATAATAAAAAATCCGAAAATAAATGAAACAATACCACCTGACAGAATCTTCTCAGTTCGAGGTCGTTACTGTGATATTGCGAAAACAGGAGATAGAATTACTGCAAAAGGAAAATTAGAGCAAGTAAAAATCACTAATCAGAAAGAGTATTTTCAATTAACATTAGGCACTAATAAAAATGAATTCATGAAGAAAATACTGTAATTTCAACATTTTACTGTTCTTTGGACACGTATTTATATTGTTATGTGACCTAGATTTTTAAAGAATAATATAAACTATAAGAAAATAAGGAGTCTCTACCATGACAATAAAAATCGTTCAAGGAACACCAAAGAAGCTATACAAAGAAGTTTCACCCATTGTGAAAGATTGCTTCGAAGGTGTTTGGACAGAAGAAGACTTGTTACAATTATTAGATTTACCACACGAGAATAATCTCTTTCTGGTAGCATACGATAAAGACAAACCCGTTGGATATGCTTTTGTTGTTGCAGATTTTGATGAATCTGTAGATACAAAAATCGCAACCATCCAAGAAATAGGTGTTCTTCCAGAATTCCGCGAATCCGAAATCGCAGAAGATTTCCTTGACAAAGCCATTCAATTTTCTAAAGTTACTAAAGCAGAATATCTCGAGCAAGTAGTGTCCACTATAGATCAATGGTTAATCCCTGCTTTCGTAAAGAAAAATCTCAAACCAAGTGAAATAAAAGCTGATAGAGAAATTTCCTCCTTTAATGAAGCAAAATTAATTCTTACTAATATTAAGAAGAATTCTAAAATCACTGTTTTGATGAATCAATTATTCTTTGAGGATAACGATAAACTAGAGACCCACATAGTAGAAAACGAAGCGGATTTTGAACTCATCAAAAGAAATGATCCAATTGCTTTTGGATCAATTATTTCAATAGACAAGGCTGATGATTTAGAAAACACACTTACTGAATTAAAGAACCTAGATATTGAATGGGATGAAATTGGTATAACATTTAACTATATGTTATAAAATCTAAAATTGTATTCTCATTTGATTTCATTTTCTAATCTTTGAATGGTTTTCCAATAGACTCGTACAATTTTCTTTGGCCAAGAATGATTTTTCTTGTAATATTGTTTCAACCAATTAATGGTTTTTTTATCATTAGTACTACCAGAACCAAAATCACCGTATTCTCTTCTGATTTTTCTTAATTCTTCTAAAGAAGCATTTCTAGCTAAAACTGACCCTGCACCTACAGCTATGAATTCTTTCTCTGCTCTTGGTGTTACAATTAATTTAATATTTCGAGTTGAATTATTTTCTTTCAATAAAGAACGCAATTTACCTACTGCTTGAAAATTATCAACTTGGTATTCTGCGATTTTAGGTTGTTTCTTAGCAATATCTTCAATAGCTCGAAAGAATGCATATGCTTCTGCTTCGTCCATTGACATACCGTTTTTATTGTAATTAGTAAGTACCTCTGCAGAGAGCGTCTTAATGCTCCAAGCGAGAGATTCTTTCTTAATTAATTCCGCATGAGCTCTGATTTTATTATGAGAAGAATAATTCTTACTATCTTTTATCCCGATTCTTTCGAATGTTTGTTTTACAGAATCATTTATGGCACAAGCTCCAATTGTCATTGGTCCTATTATCAATCCTCTACCAGCTTCATCTGCCCCAACGACAATTTTTCCTATCTTTTCCATAATATCATCAACCATTTTTTCTTAATTTCGCAATGAACTGCCCAGGTGTGTCATGCACATCCGGATAGAAATATTGTAGATATTCTGATCCTGGGAATCTAGCTGAGCATTTCACTCCAAAGAACAATTCTTGTTTCTCTATGGTAAGATTTAGTTCTTCGATAGCAAATTGAATATTGCCTTCGTTTTCTGCTGGATCTAAACTATTTGTTGTATAAAATATCGTTCCACCAGGTTTTAGCAACCTTGCAGCTTGTATTAAGTATCTTCTTTGTCTCCTAGAAAATTCGATTATTTGGTTCTCTCTAATCATCTCAAAGATTTTAGGTCTCAATCCCATATCTGAAGATGGTGGATTGGCTATAATCAAATTAAAGGTCTCATCTTTATTATACTTCTTTGCAAACGCGCTAAGATTCAGATTTTCCCGAACAATAGGGGCCTTATACATTCTTAATCGCTTAATGTTCTCATTGAATTTTGTTAATTTATGAGCTGTACTTCTTTGAGCAACAATTCTCGAATCTTTTACTTCAGAATTCCTTTGCCAAATATGTGTTAAAATTTCTCCAGTATCAGAGTTCATATCTAATATACGATCTTTTGCCTTAAGATTCACAGAGGAACCTATGAGCATGCTAGGGATTGACTGAGGAATGAATTGCCCACGAAGGTATTCCTTCAATCCATTTATACTTGGTATTTTATATATGCTCTCAGTGATTTTTATTGCAATGCCTTTTTTCTTTTCCTCAAGTTCGTTTATATTCATCATTAAAATTCCATTGCCTACAACATCTCCTCTTTTATCGAGCAATGAAATCTCATCACCAATATTAAGATCATCTGTGTATTCAAAATCATTAGACCCTACTCCCACACCGATTAAGACGCTATTCAATGGTCGTTTATAATTTAAGGTAATCGTTTTCTTTTTTCTTGGGATTACTTCATTTTTAGAAATTTCAAGTAAAATAGCTTCTTCAAAGTCAGGATGTTGTTTAGCAACAATTTCTTTTTCATTTAATGCTTTGATTAATTTAGAAGCAGTGGTTATTTGTGTGTTTACTCTTACTGGTAAGGATTGGGTGTGCTCTTTAAGACTAGCAATTAAAGCACTAGTTCTTTGTAGTCCATACGTAAAGCTTAAGCGTTTAATCAACTCAAAATTAAATTGGTATTTTTCAATGAGTTGCTCGATTTCGTCATTAATACTCAGAGTAATTCCCTTCATTTTTTTTCTTGAATTTTGTTCTACTAAATCTTTTCTAATTTATTAAACATATCATGAATTTATAACAAAATGAGAAAAACGTAATTAAAAAATCTATTTGGTATACTTTTTAGCGTTGAAAGTTTCTTAGTAATTTGTATAGTTTGTATTGTTACCTTTCGGAGTGACAAATGGTGCCGGTGTTAAAGAAAGACAAATTCGCGAAATTAATTTCCTATTGTATAGGTAAATCAATACCAATGGATTATCCTTTGAGAAGAGTAGTCGAGGAAGAGGCTGCAAAGAAAAAATTTGTTCCATTAGGATCATTCTTTCTAAGAGGGTTAGACATGGATGGTGTCATTGCACTCACACTTCCTAAGAAAGAGTCCTCAGACGGATTAACTCATTACTTATTCGTTTGGTTTTCAAAAGAAGATGTTTCTGTTTCAAGTGAAAAAGCAAATTCAACTTTACAAATAAAATCTGTAGATCCTATGCATTTCTCCTTAAGAGGTTCTCCTGAAACATTTGTTAAGGTGATGGGAGAAAGTTCAATGATTCAAAGTATCCTGGTTGATTTAGTTGATGATTTGAAATGCCTTGAAAGCTTTACAATTTACAATAAAGAAGGATCCCAAAAGGATGCCCAAGTAGAAATTCCTTCAGATCTAATAGGCTCGAGATTTATTGTGCAGACTCTGGTTTCAGAAGAAGCTACCAGTCCAACTCATGGAAAATTTGAACGAATGGAAATAGCTCTGCCACAATTAATTGATTTAGCAAATTATTCAATTATGACTGGACTGAAAATGTTCGGTCCAATGAATGAATTCACAAATTTTTGTGCTCAATGCGGACAGAAATTACCTCCAGGTAAAAGTGCTTTCTGTATTCATTGTGGTGCCAATTTAGATAAGGAATAATACTAACCTATCCTCAAATACTCACTTTCTTTTATTTTCATAGAAAATGAAATAACTGTGTGAAAATAATAACAAATTACTTAAGCTTATTTCATAGGATTTTTCTATGCTGCATTATAGGGATGAACAGATAAATGAAGTTTCAACTCTCCATCTCTGCTGGTTTTGCTAAGCTAGCAAAAATTAGAAAAGAAGACATAGTTGTTGAAATACCAACCACAATGTCCATTTCTGAGAAAGATGGTAGTTCATTTTGGAAAATAGGAGAAGAGGATAATTCCGTCATTATGGGTTTACCAACAAGCAGCTTACATCAACAAAAACCTCAAGTTGGAGATGAGGATCTAATATTTGTAGCTAATATACTAATGCAACGTTCTCTAAATCCTTCATTGATTGAAAAACAGTTAGCTAAGACTAAAGAGTCGATGATGGAATACTTGGAGACTATTCCAAGAGAGAAAGCAATCGTTCTAATCCAACCAACTGATTCTCCTGGAATTTTAAATCAAGTTTTACAATTGATTAAAGATTTTGAAATAAAAAATATCGCCATAACGAATTTGTTACCATTGCTTAATAATCAAAGACAAGCAGTAAGTTTTCTTGCTGGAATAAATTCATTTCTTCCTGTAGATTCAATACTTTACCTTTTATCCCCAGTCCCTCACACCTTTTGGCCAATCTTAGCGTATGCAGGGATTAATGTCTTCAATAATGGATTTGCAGAAATAGCCTCAAAGCAATCAATGTACTTAACAGATTTCGGAGGTATTGATTTAGTATCTTCTTCAGAGAAGCCTTGTTTTTGTGAAGCATGCAACAGTGTTGATCAAATAATTGAATTGTTGATGCCTGATCCTAAGAATTCGGATCAATCTCTATTAGAGAAGCACAATAAGTGGATAACAACTAAAAAAATACGTGAAATCAGAAATGCTCTGAGAAATAGTGATTTGAGAAGTTATGTTGAACAAATGATTCACTCAAACGTATTTAGTGGGGCAGCATTGCGATTATTAGATAAACAACATAATGATGAGATTATTTCAAGAACTCCGACTTGGAAAACAGCTCTCATAAAACACATCACTGAGTATAGTTATTATCGCCCGGAAATCCAAGAATTTCAGCAAAGAATTAGAGATAGATATCAAATTCGGGGGAGTAAGAAGGTCGTAGTAATATTTCCTTGCTCTGCAAGAAAACCATATTCTTTCTCAAAAAGTCATGGGAAATTCTTGAACACTTTAGGTTCTATTTCAAATAATAAAAGAGGTTATATTCAAGAATTAATCTTAACCTCTCCGTTAGGAGTAATTCCAAGAGAATTAGAAATGGTTTATCCCGCTGCCCATTATGATATACCAGTAACAGGCGACTGGAGTCACGAGGAAAAAGAAATAGCTGTAAAACAATTAACTACTGTTCTTTCTGAAGCAAAGACCTCAAAATTATCAGTCTTAGCTCATGTAAGCAATGAATACGTTGAACTCTGTAAAGAGGCAGAAAAACAACTTAAGATGAAATTCAAATATACGACCTCTGGTGATAAAACAACTTCCTCAGAAAGCTTATCTTTGCTTTTCGATGAACTTAATTCAATTTTGAAAGATTTAGAACCTGTAACCTATAGATCGGATATGGAACTTATCCAAACAATTGCTGATTATCAATATGGTTCTGGAATCGGTCAAGAAATGTTTAAGGAAAAATGTAGAATAAGAAGTAAACCAAATCAACCACAATTTATTATGCAGGACAAGAAGCAAATTGGAGTTATCCAACCGACAACAGGAAAATTATCCCTTACATTAGAAACAGGAAAAACCTTAGCAGAAGAAGAGAAGTATTTTGTTTTGTTTGATGATGAAGAATTGGAAGGCTCCACACTTTTTGCAGTAGGTGTTGTTGACGCTGATCCTCAAATAAGACCAACTGATTCCGTAGTTATTCTGAATAAGAAAAGAGAACTCGTAGGAGTTGGAAATGCTATAATTTCTGGAAAAGATATGAAAGAAACAAGGCGTGGACCTGCTGTAAAGATAAAGCAAAAAGTTTGAAATAAAACACATTGAGAGTGAGTGATTATTATGCTAGACACAAAAGGAATTCTTTCAGAACAAATTTGTTCCCTTAAGAAAAAATCACTGAAGAAACGAAAGACCAGGGATTCAGGTAAAGCAATAGCTAGCTGGATAGAAGATGATCGCTTAATTACCGGTCCAGGTAAGGCACTGGTTATCATTCTCAATTCTCAAGGGTGCAATTGGGGTTTAGGTGTCGATGGTGGTTGTAGTATGTGTGGCTATTCAAATGAGACTTCTGCAATTGATATTTCAGCTGATGATCTCATAGCTCAAGTTAATAATACCTTGCCAAAATTTTCCAAAAAAGAATTTCAATCCATTAAAATCTTCAACTCGGGTAGCTTTCTTGATACTAATGAAATTCCAATAGAAGCACAAACTGAAATCTTAGGCATGATAAATGAGTTTGAATCTGTTTCCGAGGTAATTATTGAGTCTAGACCTGAATACGTTTCTCGAAAAACCTTGAAGATTTTAAGAAAAACATTGGATCAAAGTAAAGAATTAGAAATTGGGATAGGATTAGAAACAAGTAATGATCTTATAAGAATTAATAATATAAACAAAGGATTTCTTTTTGAAGATTACAAAAATGCCGTGAAGAGTGCTCTCTCAGAAAATACAAGAGTTAAAACCTATCTCTTACTAAAACCTCCTTTTCTTACTGAAAAAGAAGCAATAAAAGACACAGTGCAATCTGCAATTGATGCTATTAAAACTGGTTCTAGGTCAATCTCAATAAACCCTATAAACGTTCAATCGGGAACTCTCGTTTATGACTTGTGGAGAAACGGGATCTATCGCTCGCCTTGGTATTGGACTCTAAAAACTGTACTTTTGAAAATCTGGAACCAAATTAAGAAACAAAAACTAACTGAAAAAGTGGACAGAATTTTGAGTGACCCGTCAGGTGCAGGAACCCAGCGCGGAATACACAATTGCTCAAAGTGCAACAAAGATTTCATTAAAGCCTTAAGGAATTATTCTGTGAATCAAGATTATACAATTCTAAACAAAATAACTTGTTCTTGTCAAAATCTTTGGCTAGAGCTTATTAGGCAAGAAGAAGCATCTCGAGATTTTTCCTTAATGAGAGTTGAAAATCCAAGAAACCTCTTGTAATTAATCGAACTAATAGAGGCTCTCACTTGGATTAAAGGAATCTTTTTAATTGCTTAAAAAGCACAAATAAGTAAGATAAATGAAACAAATTCCTCGAGAAAATTAAGGTGGGATAAAAAATAGAGATAATTTTACATGAGTTCTCAAAGAAAGAATGTTATGATGGTTCTCAGATAAAACCTCTTTGGGCTCTAAATAAATTCGGTGTTTCTGGTAGCTCAATAGTAATTTTCCGAGGTAGTATGAAAATACCACAAGAAGAAATGATTGATATTCAGGATATAATTAGAGAAAAGGATCTCGCGGAAATTCTCATTTCGGGTGACGATTGCATTCACTTTATTATAGAAATGTTTGATGATCAACCAGCCAATTTGAAGGTTGCCTATCATCGCTTACATCTACTCGCGTTTATTGTTCAAAAAATAATCGAGGAAGAATATAAAATTAGTTTAGAGAAAAAGGGGACAGATCTTTATTATAAAGATAAAAAACTAAACGTGGCAATTGCTACAAGTTCAAATAGTTCCTCAAAAATTCATTTCGGGATTAATATTGTCTCAACAGGTGTTCCTGCCTATGTGAAAGCTGTAGGCTTATACGATATTAATGAGAAAATTAATCTCGAGAAGCTAGCAGAAAGGATTGGTAAAGAATTCATTGCTGAAATCAGTGCAATTGATTCTGATGTTTTGAAATCTAGAACACTTTAATGTGGAATAACTATGCCGTTTGAAATCGATTTTGAAGATCCAAGAATAGGATTTGCCTCAGCACATTTCATTATTGGTCATGATAAATGTGGCTGCCTACATGGCCATAATTATTTCATCAAAGTGAAAATAAGTGGAGATATTAATGAGCAGCATATGGTTCTTGATTATGGAATTCTAAAAGAGGAATTAAAGAAACTAGTAAAACCTCTAGATCACAAAGTTTTGATTCCTTCAAATGCTGATGGCTTAGTAATAGAAACGAAAGAAGATTCCATAGAAATTACTTCTTGTGATAAACGATATCTGTTACCTGCTGAAGATGTACATCAATTACCAGTTCCCGCAACAACAGCGGAAGAGCTTGCTAAATATTTCCATCAAGAGCTGCAAAAAATCTGGCCAAAGTTCAAAATCAAAGTAACAATAGAAGAAGCTCCGGGAGCAAGTGCAACATATACTAAGTAATCACAAAAATAACACGAGATAATTATTATAGTTTTAAACGTAAAGTAAATGTAATACATATTTTAGGTGTAATTGATGGTCTCCGAAAGAGATGAAGCTAGTTTCTATCTGGAATACAAACCAAAGTATAAAGTTTTTCATGAATTAATGACCAAACGAATGAGTAATGTCTTACTTGTCTCCAGTATTTATGATAGCTTTATGCTTGAAGAAGATGGACGATTATCAGATCAAATTTATGAAGAATTTCAGAATTTAAACTTACGAACTTTACCTCAAATTACCAGAGTTTCTTCTGCTCAAGAAGCACTAGAAATATTAAATTCACAACAATTCGATTTAGTTATAACAATGCGACGTTTGGGTGAAATGGATGCATTTTCTTTTGGGAAAAATGTTAAGGAACTTCAAAATATCCCAGTTATTTTGCTTCTCACAAGTGTTGTTGAAATAAATTATCTACCTGATAAAGAGAAACAATTTGGTATCGATAGAGTTTTTGTTTGGAATGGTGATTCAAAAATATTCGTAGCAATAATTAAACATCTTGAAGATAAATTGAATGTCGAAAAAGACACTAAAACTGGCGATGTAAGAGTTTTTATCTTTGTAGAAGATTCCATTAGATTCTATTCATTATTTTTACCCGAACTATATAGCGAATTAATGCGTCAAACACATCGTTTGATAATAGAAGGTACAAATGATTTTCAAGATTTGTTAAAAATGAGAATTCGTCCTAAAATACTTCTTGCTTCTTCATATGAAGAAGCAATGGATCTTTTCGAAAAATATCAGAAAAATGTTATGGGTGTTATATCTGATATAGAATTCCCAAAAGATGGAAAATTAAACAAAAATGCTGGTTTCTTATTCGTAAACAAAATTGCTAAGAAAATAATAAATTTACCAGTAATTCTACAATCCTCTAAAGAGCAATATAGTAAGAAAGCTATAGAAATGGGATATTTTTTCAATCATAAACGTTCACATGGTATGATGTGGGACTTTCGTAAATGGTTATTAGATTCCGTAGGTTTTGGTGATTTTACTTTCAAAAACGAGAAGAAAGAAATCGTTGGAAAAGCTAAAGATATAATTAGTTTCTATGAGCAGATTAAATCTATTCCAATTAAATCCCTAATTTATCATGGTAAAAGTGATCATTTCTCAAATTGGCTTTCTGCTAGGGGAGAATTCGAGATCGCAAAGAAATTGAAACCTCGAAAGGTTTCCGAATTTACTCAAGAAGAATTACGAGAATTCCTCCTAAATACGATTAATGAAGTAGTGTTAGAAAAAACAAAAGGAATAATAAACGACTTCTCAAGAGAGAATTATAATCAAGATATGCTTTTTTTAAGACTACGACCAGGGTCTTTAGGTGGTAAAGGCAGAGGTTTAGCATTTCTTATGTTTCTACTTAATTCTTTTCAAATACAAGACGAGTTTAAAGAAACCACAATTGAGATACCTAGAACTTGTGTAATCGGAACAGATGAATATGATAAATTTATGGAGGAAAACAATCTTTACGATTTTGCATTATCAAACGTCTCTGACGAAGAAATAAAGAAGAAATTTACAAATTCTAAATTATCAGATAGTATTCGATCTGATCTTGAATTCCTTTTACAATATTGGACAAAACCACTGGCAATTCGGTCATCAAGTTTGTTAGAAGATTCAGCATATCAACCATTTGCAGGTATATTTAGTACCTTGATGATTCCAAACAATAATAATAAAGCAATTAATTTTGCTCAATTATGTACAGCAATAAAACTTGTATATGCATCTGTATTTTTGAAAGTAGCTAAATCTTATGTAGAAACAATTAGCCAAACAGTAGAAGAATCTAAGATGGCTGTTATAATACAAGAAGTAGTTGGGAAAGAACATAATGGTCGATTCTATCCTGATTTTTCAGGAACAGCTTCATCATTTAATTATTATCCATTTGTGGATTTTATGAAGCCTGAGGATGGAATAGCACATTTAGCGCTTGGTTTAGGTCGATTAATTGTAGAAGGGTTTGAGTCATTTCGTTTTTGTCCAAGATATCCTAAAAGCAATTTCTATTCTACACCGGATTATTTGTTAGATAATAGTCAAAGGGCATTTTTTGCAATAGATCTTCAACAGAAGAAATTTGATATTTTAGTTGATGATCCTTTCGTTACAAAATTCGATTTCGATGCTGCAATTAAAGATGAAACACTTCTTAATATTGCAGACACCTATGATTTCAATTCGGAAACACTGAATATGGGTTATCATGGAACGGGATCTCCTGTAATTACATTTAGTAAACAATTAAAATTAACCACTATACCACTTGCAGAAATTGTAACTAAAATACTTGCAATTGGTGAACAAACAATGGGTTGTTCTATAGAAATAGAATTTGCTGTGAATCTTAAAGAGAATAAAAATGATAGAGATAAGTTTAACATATTACAAATAAGACCATTTCTTCAACAAGAAATAATGATTTCGGATGAAATTGAGACATATGAAAGACAACAACTACTTGCCTATTCTAATCATGTTTCTGGCAACTTATTTAGTAATGATATTTCAGATATTGTGTTCGTCAAACCTGAATCTTTTGATAACTTGAAAACACTTGAAATTCTAAAAGAAATAGACAAATTAAATTCCCAATTAATTGCAGAAAAGAAGAATTTCTTACTAATTGGTTTCGGTCGATGGGGGACGGCAGATCGTTTTCTTGGCATTCCAGCGAAATGGAATAATATCTGTGGGGCTAAGACAATTATCGAAGCAGGTTTAGAAGACTTCCAAGTTGATTTCTCTCAAGGAAGCCATTTCTTTCACAATATTGTAACATCGAATATTGGATATCTCCATATTAAATACAATGACTTACAACACTTTATTGATTGGGAGTGGCTTGAGAATAAAAAAGTTGAAAGCAAACTAACTTTTGTTAGTCATATTAGATTAAAAAAACCATTAACTATTAGAATTAATGCTAAAAGAAAAGAAGGTATGATTATAAAACCATCATAGAATTATATAATTACTAGCATAAAATGAAAAAAAGCTGATAAAAATGAAACTAATTCCAATAAACACACCATTAGTGTCAACAAATGATGATATGTTTGAAGTGATATTCAATGCATTAACTGCTGCGAAAGTAGAACTGCAAGATAGTGACATCATAACAATTGCTACTAAAATCATTAGTGTGACACAAGGACTGCTAATTAATAAAGATGAAATCGAGGTTTCTGACGAAGCAAAAGAATATGCAAAGGTTACCCAATTAAGTCCTGAATTCATGGAAGTTGCTATTAGGGAATCAGATGAAGTATTAGGAGCATGTATTGGAGCTTTACTAACTCGAAGAGATGGACATGTCATGCCAAATGCAGGCGCAGATCAGAGCAATGCCCCCCTTGGGTCAATTATTATTCTCCCATCGAATCCATCCCAAATTGCTCGAGAGATTCAGCATTTTCTTCAAGATAAATTCAATTGTCGAATAGGTGTTATTATTGGTGATAGTAGGGTTCAACCTTTGAGAAGAGGTACAAGTGGTTTAGCACTCGGTGTTGCAGGTTTTGTCCCAGTAATCGATGATAGAGGAAGAAAAGATCTCTTTGGGCGCGAAATGAAAATGACTAGTAGAGCAATTGCTGATAATTTAATGTCTGCTGCTGAAATTCTTTCCGGGGAAGTTGATGAGAAAGTGCCTATTGTTTTAGTAAGAAACGCTCCCATAATTTTAACCGAGGAAGATTTAACAGAAACCATGTCGATTCCACCAAAAGAATGCATGTACTTTAGTACATTTCTTAAAAAAGATGAAGACGAGTGAATTCCTCAAACTAGCAAATTAGATTCTTTACTCTCAGGTGTTTCCAATGAATAAAGTGAAAACAGTAATATCTAAACTCGATGAGCAGTATGGAGTAAAACATTGGAAGCGTTGGCGAGAGCCTGTGGGTGAATTAGTGCGAACAATTCTCTCTCAAAATACAACTGATAAGAATAGCTTGAGAGCATATGCTAATTTAATTGAGACGTTCAAAACATGGGATGAAATACTAGAAGCAGATGAAACAGAAATTGCTGAACCAATTAGAAGTGGCGGTTTAGCGAATATTAAAGCTAAAAAGATCAAGAAAAGTTTGCAAGAAATTAAAAAACGCGAAGGGAAAATAGATCTCGAGTTCCTAGCAGATTACAAACCGGATGCTGCAGAAGAATATTTGGTATCTTTAGATGGGGTAGGACCAAAAACAGCAGCATGTGTTCTGATTTTTTCGTTTAATTTTCCAATAATGCCAGTAGACACACATGTTCATCGCTTAAGCAATCGAATTGGATTAGTTACAACTAAGACTCGAGAAAAAACCCAGGAAGCAATGAAAGATATAATTCCCGAAAAAAACATCTATAGTTTCCATCTAAACCTGATTGAGCATGGGCGGAAAGTGTGTAAAGCGTCAAAACCATTATGTTCGGATTGTTTTCTGACTGAATTTTGTGATTACTTTCAAGAAAATATCGAGAAGACCTCTTGATAATTTTTAAGTAAAGCAAAGCTAATTAAGATTGAAACTCCTTATTCATTTTACTAAGATGGATGTTTCTTAGTAGGAAGGACAGTTTTGATTAATATAACACCTAATCTCTCAGTTAATGCAACATTAGCTGAAGAGATTCTGAATTGGGGATTACCTATCTTAGGTGTTATTTTTACAGGTTTAATTATCTGGTTTATTTGGAGATATGTTAGAAAAAGTAATCCTGCAGGTCGAATTTCAGAGTTTGATGAGAAATCTCTCAAGAAATTGATTGAAGATAAAGGAACTCAAAAGCATCTGCCGTATTGTGGGGATTGTAAGATGCCAATGAGAACGGAAATTCGCTATAAGGATTTCATGAAAGATCAAGGTGAATTCCTAATTAGTAGTGAAACAGCAGAAAATACCTTGACATCACTTGCTGGTAGTGGTCGTATTTCCCAAGAAGATATGGATTTGATTAAGGAGTTTTTTGCAAGTCATCCTGAATTGGAACAACAACTTTTCAGGAGATATAAATGTCCAAATTGCTCGAAGACACAAGTTTTGCCATACCTGAAAACATCTGAATAATTTCTTTTAATCCAAATAAATCTCATAAATAGGAATAGTTTTATTCTCACAGAATTTCAATATATCTCGTTTAGGTGCACTCAAAATGGAACCCTTATCAGTATTCTTTATACTAATTCCAATAGGCATTGCTGTAGGAATATTCGCTGCAATCACTGGTCTTGGCGGTGGGGTTTTAATGGTACCTATCTTATTTTATGCTGCTTTTGCCTTATTTGACCCATTTACAAACTACGGTATACTAGATGTTTTCAAATATGCAACAACAATTTCGAGCACTGTAATTGTATTCACAGCTGCGTCCGCTACTATTGCTTTTTCGATTCAAAAGCGAATCGATTACTTAGTAGGAATTTTCTGTGTTCCCTTTACCATTACTGGATCATATCTTGGAAAGTTAACACAATCAAAAATTAATGAAACAATTGTCTTAATCTTCTTTGCAATTCTGTTATTCTTAACCGCTTTAAGAATGATCTACAAAGTAATCTCTCCAAAAATTAGGAAAGCTAAGATTAAGGAGGGGGACGATGAAATTCTAATTCCAGTTGAAGAAGCTGAAACTGAGGAAAAACCATCTCGATTCAAATTACTTCTAGATAGATTAACAATAAAGAAAGATATAGAAGATAGAAGTGGCAAGAAATGGGAATACAAAGCAAGATTATACTTAACTCCCATAGCTATTATAGGTGGTTTTGTTGCAAGTATGGCTGGAGTAGGTGGAGGTATAGTCATGGTTCCAGTTCTACACATATTCATTGGTTTGCCTATCCACTTCGCAACAGCAACATCAGTTTTCATTATGATATTCACAAAATCTACAACAATAATTACAGCTTATGCTGGATCCACAGAAACCTCTGGTATTTGGTGGCCATATGTTGCAGGTTTAGCAATTGGAATAATTGGCGGTGCGCAAATCGGTGCGAGATTAGCTCGAAAAATAAAAGCTGATCCCTTAAAAATTGTCTTTGCTACTGTGCTAGTTTTGGTATCAATCTGGACAATCATACAATGGCAGTTAGAAGTGAATGGAATCTTATAGTCTTTATCCATAATGGAAAGGGTTATTAGTTGCTTCTTATTTCCCATAGAAGTAGATAGTAAATGACTGCAGACAAGGAATCACATCTATAGGTTTGAATTGGAAATGGCTGAAGTAACTGATCTTCATGTATTGGCGAAACTCTCTCAAGGTTCACCCAATGAAGAAGATGCCTTTATAGTGAGAGGAGAAAAAGACAAGATCATTGCTAAAATCCATAGCTTAAGTGAATTACTTGATGTTCTTTCTAATTTAAAACCCGATGAAATATTCCCAAATCTCTGTCGAATAAAAGACAAAGAAATAGAATGTGACTTAGCATTATGGATCCACTATGTTTTAGGTGATGCTGTTCTCTCTGCCAAAATATATAATTTTGTAGTGACTATGCAAGACGATCCAGAAAAGTTGAAGCTTCAAGTTTTCAACTTATGTTTCAATAGATATCTCAATTTTCAAGAATTGATTGATTCCTCTGATGATTTGTCTTTTTTTAATGATGATCCTCCCCCGCCAACTAATATATAGCCTATAATCGTCAAAAAATAAATAGAACTCCCTTCTTATTTATTGTAAGAGTGATGAGTTCTAATGCGTTTCTTCCCCAACAATCTCCAGCAAAAGAAGTGTCAAATTTGCAGTAAAGAATCACCTGAAATTTCTGAGAAATTAGGTGTTTGCAAAGAATGTATTCTCACCCAACACCATGAAGCAATGGAAATCATCAACAAAACTCGAGTAAAATATCGTTTGAAATATAATCTCACAATTGCTCCGCCGAAAACAGCAAAAGGTTTAGCTTGTGGCGATTGTGTAAACAATTGTCGCTTAGGGGAAGGTGATATCGGTTTCTGCAATCTAGTGAAAAATGTAAACCAAAAACTCATTAGATTAGCAGGAGATGAGAAAAACGGTTTGTTTAGTTTCTATTATGATCCTCTCCCAACGAATTGTGTTGCCAGCCCGTTTTGTCCGGGAGGTACTTCAAGTGGGTATCCAAAATACTCCTATGTAGATGGACCTGAAATCGGATGGAATAATTTGGCTGTTTTTTATCAAGCATGCACTTTTGATTGTTTATTTTGTCAAAACCACCAATATCGGAAAGGCGTTCATTTATCAAGTCCCAATCCACCTGAAGTCCTTGATAATGCAATTAGAAAAGATACAAGCTGTATTTGTTTTTTTGGTGGAGATCCAGCTGCGCAAATTCGTCATACTAATGCTGTAGGTCAGTTAGCTCTAAATAGAGCGAAAAAAGAAAAACGAATTTTAAGAGTTTGTTGGGAAACAAATGGTTCAGCAAAACCTGAATTAATGCGCAAATCCACTGAAATAGCATTGAAATCTGGTGGCTCAATCAAAATCGACACTAAAACATTCGATGAAGAATTAAACTTTGCTCTCTGTGGAACCAGTAATAAATTCACCTATTTCAATTTAAAGGAAATTGGTAAACGTATAAACGAGCGTCCAGAAACCCCATTACTTATTGCCAGCACATTATTGATTCCTGGCTATATTGATGAAGAACAAGTATCAAAAATAGCAGGTTTTCTTGCTTCTATTGATACTTCAATTCCTTATTCACTCTTAGCTTTTTATCCAGCCTTTGCTATTGATGATTTACCAACCACCTCTAAGGAACATGCTGAAAGATGTTATAAGATAGCAAAGAAACAAGGTTTAGAGAATATATCAATAGGCAATAAACATTTGTTGCGATGAAAAAAAACTACACTTCAATTTTCCATTTTACTTCGTTCTTTATTTCTTTTCTCATGCGCCAACGAGAAAGGTCATACCTAATACTTCGTTTAATCTGTCTTTTCTTTAGATAATTTTCTGCTTGGTAATCTTCTAAGAAATCATAGACATCGGATAATAGGTCAGAAGCTGGTAGTGTTCTTAATTTATAATCCGATTTATAATTTAGTTCTTCAGCCCAATCAAGGAACGATACAAAATCCTCTTCTGTGAGATCTTCAGAAATATAACCCAAACCTAATTCATATAATGAATAAGCATTAGTAACTTGCTCAAGAATTTTCCAGTGAGGGATTGTCCAAACGAGTTTGTTCAATAGACTTGCTTCCCAAGCAAGATTAAACCCACCATTACCAATTATAGCTTTACAAGAAACTAAATCCTCTATGAATCCCTCTCGACTAGTCTTCCTAAAAACTACATTCCCAACTCGTTTATCTTCATTAAAACCATAGAGATAAAATGTCTCATCAGGGAATTTAGATAAAACATCAACAACATATGTTTGATTGTATCGACCTAAATAAGCAACAATATGATTGTCATATGTTATGTCATAATTATCAAATTCCGGTTTCTTAACCAAAGGAAAAAGGGTAACATCATCTTTTGTATGTATTGAATCCGTGAAATCAAGAGCAAAGCATTTGCTGTAATAAGGAACCAAGGCAACCAGAGCCAATCTAAAAGCAAATTTATCATATACTTTTCTGGGTACCTTATCAGCACAAAATGAATGGAAAATTGCATGCTGACGATCAATAACAATCACAGGTTTATTCAACCTTTTACCAGCAATAGATGTAGTTTGTTCAAAATCACAAAAGAAGGCATCATAATTTTCCTTGTAATCTAGTTCCACGATTTCCTTTCGAGCCTTATTATACTCTGGAAATTTGTTTATATTTGCTTGTATGGATTTCGAAAATAATACTTTATTGTCTTGGTAAAGATCAAAAGGACCTTGTTTATAAAAAACTCTGTCTGCTAATTCGTATGCATATCTTGGAGGTTGTTTGCCAGATAAAAACACATGAACCTCATGGCCATCTGTAATTAATTCAGATATAAAAACACGTGAACGGTTAATATGCCCTTGACCATTCGTGTTTATACCATATAGGAACTTCATTTTACTATCTCCACCCTCTAATGAGTTGAAGGTTCTATATAAAAGGTACTATTCTAAAATCTCGACAATTATTCACTGATAATAGAATTAAAGAGAAAAATGATAAAAAATCTCTTTTTGTAAACCAGATTCTTAAAAGGGATAGCAAATCTATGTCTAATTACTGAAAAAACCTATTTTTGGTGGATTCAAAATGAAGTATCGAAAAGTTGGTAGAAGTGGATTAAAAGTTAGTGAAATTTCACTAGGTTCTTGGCTCACATATGGTGGTACAGTTGAAAGTGACATTGCTAAGAAATGTATGGCAACAGCAATTGAACATGGTGTTAATTTCATAGATTCAGCAGAAATCTATGCTCGAGGCGAAGCAGAAAAGGTGATTGCAGAATTTCTTGCTGAAGAAACTGTTAAACGGAAGGATCTTGTTATCTCGAGTAAGGTTTTCTGGCCTTTTAGCGATGACATAAATCGTTGGGGATTAAGTAGAAAAAATATTACAAACGCAATAGAAGGAACGCTTGAACGATTAAATCTAGATTACATAGACATCTACTATATGCATCGATATGATTATATGACCCCTGTAAAAGAGACAGTAGAGATACTAGATGACTTAATTCGTTCCGGTAAAGTATTGTATTGGGGGACCTCCGTTTGGACTGCAGCACAACTGGAGAGAGTAAATGCAGTGGCAAAAGAACTACACTTATACAAACCGATTGTGGAACAACCATTATACAATATGCTTAGTAGACACATTGAGCTTGAAATTATGTCTGTTGCGAAAACTCACGGGATGGGATTGACTGTTTGGTCACCACTGGGTCAGGGCATGTTGACTGGGAAATATAACGAGGGAGTTCCAGATGGAAGCCGAGGAAGTCGTTCAGAGAGCATTCAAAAACGATTAACTCCTGAGAATCTGGAGAAACTGAAGAAACTTGGCGAACTTGCTAAATCTCTTGAGATTACAACAAGTCAATTAGCATTAGCCTGGATTTTAAGAAAGAAAGAGATTACCTCAGCTATTATAGGTGCATCAAAACCTGAACATGTCATTGAGAATGTAAAAGCTTCAGATGTTACTCTATCTAATGATGTTCTCGATCAAATCGAAGAAATTCTTGACAATGAACCTGAATGGCCTTTAACATATAAACCAAATTACTACTATAAAGAGAAGATGAGATAAGAAAGAAATTCTTATCCCGTTTTTCCTTTTTTCTCAAAAGAAGTAATGTTTGAACCGAATAATAATGTATATCACAAATCTTTTATATAACAGAAATGTCATATCGGCTATGTTTCCGATTTTCTCGCCAACCAAGATACTTGACTCTTTAATTCTTATGCAAATTTTAAGAGAGGGTCCACTTCATGGTTACGCATTATCCAATTGTATTGAGGAGAAATTCGGTTGGAAACCAAGTCAAACTGCTATTTATAACTCGTTGAAATCCATGGAAAACGAGAATTTGGTTACCTCTGAGGAAATATTCAATAACAAAACAGGGACGAAAGTCTTTCGAAGAAACTCATCGAATGATGAGAAAACAAATGATGAAAAATTTCTCACAGTTCTTTTCTTATGTTCAAATGCTAGGTGATATTGAAAACCGAGAAGAATCCGAAGCGTTTCAAAAGAGAGTTCAAACTATTTTAGAAAACATGAAAGATATCTCTCGATTAACTTTGTTCTTGTTACGAGAAGCGCCAAAAGAAACTGAAAAAATTGTAGAGAATATGCTTACATCTCTTAAAAAGATTGCATCGAAATATGATATTCAATTAGAATTAGAAGAAAAATCAGACGATTAAAAATTACCTTATAAGGAGTAAAAGTAACTGTGTGGAAAGTAATTAAACATACAAAACCGTATCTGCTATTGATTTTCTTATCAATAGGCATATTATTTGGACAGGCAAATTTAGATTTGGCTCTACCAGATTATCTCTCCAATATCGTTGATACTGGCATTCAGAATAGTGGGGTGGAATACGCTGTTCCAGTAGCAATTCGACAAAACGAGTTTAATAGATCCTTTATTTTCATGAGTCCAGAAAATCAAACGTTTATACTTGAAGAATATACTCTAGTAGATGAAAACTCGACGGATTATGATATATATCTTGATCTTTATCCTATCCTGGAAAATGAATCCATTTATGTTCTGAATAAGGTTAAACGGTCAAAACTACAAGAAATGGATGAACTTTTAGCAGGACCTATTGCAACTGTTTTTACTCTAGAACTAGCACTAGCTAATCCTGAAAATGCCACTTTTATATGGACAGCTCTAGGTTTTAATGCGTCAATGCTTCCACCTGAGCAAGTTTTCTTTGACATTTTGTGGACATTCCCATTGGAGAATCGTACGCTAATTACTTTCTTTGTTACATCATATTATTCCGCTTTAGGAGAAACTATGCTTAACCAATTCTCAATTTTAGCTGTGAGAGCAGAATATGACATAATCGAAATGGATATAGATAAAATACAGAGAAACTATATTCTCCGAGTAGGTGGATTAATGCTTCTTATGACACTTTTATCTGTATTATGTACAATAACTGTTAGTTATCTAGCATCTAGAACAGCAGCAGGTATGGCAAGAAATATTCGAAGTGACTTATTCAATAAGGTTGAAAACTTTTCAGGTATAGAATTTGATAAATTTTCTACAGCATCATTAATCACTCGATCGACGAACGATGTCACTCAAATTCAAATGGCTGTTGTAATGATAGTTCGAATGGTCTTTTATGCTCCAATTCTAGGAATTGGTGGGATAATTCGCGCATTAAATAAAAGTGCTGATATGTGGTGGCTTATAGGAGTTGCACTTCTTATCTTAATTGTACTAATAGGGATAGTAGTACTCATTGCAGTACCGAAGTTCAACAGAATGCAATCTCTTACAGATCGGGTCAACCTAGTTGCTCGAGAAGGTCTTATTGGAATGCTGGTTGTTAGAGCATTCAATAGGGAAAAATACGAGGAAAAACGATTTGATAATGTTAATAAGGATTTGACTGGAGTAATTTTGTTTCTAAACAGATTGATGGTTATCATGATGCCCTTCATGATGATAGTTATGCAGGGATTAATGCTGAGCATTATTTGGGTGGGATCACATCAAGTTAATGAATTGACCATGCAAGTAGGAGATATGATGGCTTTCATGCAATATGCAATGCAAATAGTATTCGCGTTTCTCATGTTAACAATGATGTTCATCATTTTGCCCCGAGCCGTTGTTTCCACTAGACGTATTAATGAAGTCCTAATAACAGAACCAGTTATTACTGATCCAGAAAATCCCAAAGTATTTCCAGAACCCTTCAGAGGAGTCGTTGAATTCCGAAATGTTACGTTCAGATATCCTGGGGCAAAGAAAGATGTGCTACACAAAATCAGTTTTACTGCACAACCCGGTCAGACTACGGCTTTTATTGGATCTACGGGCTCCGGTAAATCTACGATTATTAATCTGATTCCGCGATTCTATGATACATGTTCTGGTTCGATTAGAGTTGACGGTATTGACATCAAGCAAGTAACTCAGCATGCTCTAAGAGATAAGATAGGTTATGTTCCGCAAAAGAGTTCATTATTCTCTGGAACAATTAAGAGTAATTTGCGGTTTGCTGATGAAGATGCGGAAGAAGAATCTCTGAAATTAGCATTAGATATTGCACAGGCAACAGAATTTGTTTCAAGCAGACCTGAAGGAATGGATCGTGAAATTGCTCAAGCAGGCGCGAATGTTTCTGGTGGACAAAAACAACGTCTTTCTGTAGCTCGAGCAATGGTAAAGAAACCACCAATATTCATATTTGATGATATAATGTCGAATTTGGACTTCAAAACAGATGCTGCCTTACGAAAAGCTCTCAAAGAAAAAACTGGCGAAAGCACAGTATTAATGGTGACTCAACGAGTTTCTACAATAAAAGAAGCTGAACAAATCATCGTTATTGATGATGGTCAAATTGTAGGAAAAGGCACTCATGAAGAACTACTGAAAACATGTGAGATTTACAACGAAATAGCAGTATCACAACTAGAATTGGAGGAAGTACTATGAGTCACGGTCCAGGTCCAAGCCAAGGAAGAAGACGCCAATCCTCCAGACGAGGAGGACCAATGGGTGGAATGATGCGTGGTGGAGAAAAAGCCAAAGATTTCAAAGGAGCAATGGCTATACTACTCAGATATATTGGAAGATACAAAGTCATAATTATAGTTGCGATTTTGATTGCAGCTGCTTCAACTGCTGCAACCATTGTTGGCCCTAAAATCCTAGGGAGAGCTACCACTGAGCTTTTTGAGGGATTAATGGCTAGAATTCAGGGAACCGGTGAAGTTGATTTCAACTACATTGGTCGAATAATTCTAATTGTATTGTCATTATATGTCGGATCTTCAATCTTATCTTACATACAGGGTTGGATTATGGCGAAGGTATCCACTGATATTTCATATAGGTTACGTAGAGATATCTCTCTTAAAATGAATAAAATGAAGCTCAAATACTATGATGGAACTACTCACGGTGAAATACTCTCGCGCTTAACGAATGATGTAGATACAATTACTCAAACTCTAAGTAATAGCCTTACACAAATCATTTCGTCAGTTGCAACACTTATTGGTGTACTAATTATGATGTTTAGCATCAGTTGGAAGATGGCCTTGTTAGTCATTGGTGTTGTCCCATTATCTGCAATGTCGATTATCTTCATAGTGAAAAGATCACAGAAGCATTTCGCTCAACAACAAGAGTACCTAGGACACGTTAACAGTCACGTAGAAGAAATGTTTGGAAATCATACTATTGTAAAAGCCTTCAATGCTGAAGAGAAGAGTCAAGAGGAATTTGAAGTATACAACAAAACTCTCCATGGCTCTGCTTGGAAATCACAATTCTATTCCGGTATGATGATGCCAATGATGACATTTATTGGCAATTTGGGATATGTTGCCGTTGCGGTTTTAGGTGGATACTTAACCTCACAAGGTGGAATTACAGTTGGTGACATACAAGCTTTCATTCAATATGTCCGATCATTCACACGTCCCTTAGGACAAATTGCTAGTGCATCAAATGTACTCCAACAAACTGCTGCTGCTTCCGAACGTGTTTTTGAGTTCCTAGGAGAATCAGAAGAAGTTGCTGACTCACCAACACCACGTAAATGGGAAAAAGTGACAGGACTTGTAGAATTTAATAATGTGAAATTCGGATACAGTCCTGAAAAAACAATAATTCATGACTTCTCTGCAATAGCAAAACCAGGACAGAAAGTAGCTTTAGTTGGTCCCACTGGTGCTGGAAAAACTACCATGGTTAAACTCCTAATGCGCTTTTATGATGTAAATGATGGAGCTATTCTGGTTGATGGCATAGATATTCGTGATGCTACACGTAGTGATTTGCGGTCGAATTTCGGTATGGTGCTGCAAGATACATGGCTCTTCAATGGAAGCATCATGGATAATATTCGATATGGTCGATTAGATGCTACAGACAAGGAAGTCATTGCAGCAGCTAAAGCAGCCTATGTTGATAGGTTTGTTCACACATTGTCTGGAGGATATGAAATGGAAATTAATGAAGAAATAACCAACATATCTCAAGGGCAGAAGCAACTTCTCACAATAGCACGAGCAGTTTTAGCAGATCCTCCAATATTAATATTGGATGAAGCTACAAGTTCAGTAGATACACGAACAGAACTACTAATCCAAGATGCAATGGACGATTTAATGAAGAATAGAACCAGTTTTGTAATCGCTCATCGTCTTTCCACAATCCGAAATGCTGACCTTATCCTTGTTATTCGTGATGGAGACATCGTAGAACAAGGAACACATACTGAATTACTTGCTAAAGGTGGATTCTACGCTGAACTACATGGCAGCCAATTTGAAGTTGAAAATGATCTTCCACCAGAACCAGTAGAAGAGCATACAAGCGAATAGAATAAGAGATCAAAGATCTCTCTATTCATTCTTTCTTTCTTTTTTTATCGCCAGTAGAAGAACATTGAATCGATTTTTTCTGGTATAGGAATGCTTGACCAATTGAATAGGTCAATACCCACTTTTTTACCAAAAAATATGAAATTTGCTTTGATAAATGGCTTAGCATCGCTATCTCCTCTTTAACAAAGAACTATTTTGAATATAGTAGCTTAGATGTAAATCGAATACTGTTTTA
>JABLTI010000236.1 GCA_013166835.1 Promethearchaeati archaeon
TTTATTTACATTTATATACTCATACAACCTATATCTACACAAGTAAAAGTTCTAAATGAAAATTCGTCTTTTCCATTAGTAAAAGGACTTGAAAAACAAAGACTTTTACAGTTGTTATATACTCAATTTATTTAAGAGGGGAAACAAGAAAAAAGATGGCTCTACAAACAACAATAGGAATTATAGTTGCAGGAGTATGTGGTTTAGCGTTATTGTTTTTAATTTTCTTGATTAGTAGATATCGTAAATTCAAAACTAATGAGTATGTAATCAGGTTCAGAAATGGAAAAATTAGATCAGCAGGCAAGGGTGGAAGATGTTTTCTCATGCCAATTATTGATGAAATTGTTGTTATACCAACAACCACTCAGCAAACATTTCTTGAGGCAAGAGAAAAAGTTCTTTCCAGAGAATTTCAAGACGTCGCAGTTAATGCTTTTGTTTTTTGGAAAGTAGTTAAGCCTGATATTGCCTTTACTGCTGTTTCTTGGAATGAACGTGAATCAGACTACATTGAAACAATTATTAAAAACGCTGCTGAAAGCATAATTCGTACAACTTGTGCAAATATGGCTTTGGAATCAATTATTAGGGAAAGATATGAAATTATTTCTGCCGTGTCCAAAGAATTACATGATTTACTCGCTGATATGGGTATTGTAGTCATATCTGTTGAAATTAGAGATGTGGAAGTTTTAAATGCTTCACTCAAAACAAATATGGAAGCTACAAAACAAATCAACGAGGAAGAAACTGCTAGATTAAGAAGAGCAGGAATGGAAGAAGTTACTAGACTTAGAGACTTAGAAGTTTCACGAAAAACTGGCCTTCAAGAACAAGAAGTTCAATTACAAATTCAAAAAGAAGCGAAGGGCAGAGAAATCCAAGTGCAAAAACTTGAGCTGAATAGAACTGAAATTGAAGCTGACACTCTTAGAAGGAGAGTAACCATTGAAGCTGATGCTGAACAAACAAGAATGAAGAAAATTGCTGACGGTGAACGTGCTCAACTAATTGCTAAGGCTCAAGGTGAAGCAGCAGCTGTTAAGGAGAAACTAATAGCTGAAGCTGATGGTATTCTTGAACAGGTGAAAAGTCTAGCACAAGCTGATCCAAAATTCTTCCAGTTGAAAATTGTGGAAATGCTCCCAGAAATTTACGGTCAACTAGAAGTTGATAAAATGTTTATAATAGGTGATGGACAAAAAGCATTTTCAAGTTTAGCTGAATCAATTATTCCATTTTTGACAGTATTACCTGAGGTCACTGGTAGAAGTTTAGATTTCTCAAAAGTAATAGCTGAAGGAAAATCTCTCAATCCAGGGAACCCTGAAAAACCAGCAAAGAAAACAAAAACAACAACAACTACTATTGCAGCTAAAAAAGAAACGAAAAAGTAGTTGCATGGTTTTATTAAAACCATGAGCTCTCCATTTGGAGAGTTTTAATTGGAGAGAACTATTCTCTCCTATTAAATTATTTCAATTAAAAACCATAAAGATAACTAAGGAGGTTATGACAAAGATTTGTCAATCATAAAAACATTGTTTGATCAAATCACATTGAATGCTGAATTATTATTATGGGAAGAGTGGATAAGAGGATTCTGTATCGGATTTTTAATATTTGGTGTAATCGTTATTTTAGTTGTTTTAGTAACCATGGGTATTAGTACTGGTCATAGTTTATCACATGACACGGATTTATCTGTGGACAAAGATCTCTCTATAGACAAAGATATTTCTGTGGACAAAGATTTCTCATTAGATAAGGACATTACAGTTGATAAAGATCTAAGTATTGACAAAGACATTTCTGAGGTTCCTGAACTCGGGATTGAAACACCTGATCATGTTTTCGGAAAATTCAGTACTGATAAGGGCACCGCAGCTCCATTATTATTAGTAGTCGCAGTTTTTTCGATAACATTTGGTGGACTCGGTTTGCTTTTATTCTGGCAAGAACCTGATATGAACAAATATGGTCGAATTGCGGTTATAATTCTAGGACCGATTTTACTATCGATAATTGTAGACAGAATTTGGAGAAAAGTAGCTGTATCCGAAACCTATAGGTTACCAACAAATAAAGATTTTTTAGGCAGAGAAGCAGTTGTCCTGGCAAAAGTTGATTCT
>JABLTI010000121.1 GCA_013166835.1 Promethearchaeati archaeon
TTGCTTGCTAAATTAATCAATAAATCTGAATTTCTTTGTTTTGTCATTTTTAGATATAAGTTGAGGTACTTCTTGACTAGGAACACCCATTAAACCCATTTGTACTATGCCAAAATCAAATGATTCAGAGATAGTTCGTCCGTCTAGAAGACCTCGATAAAATCCTTTTGCGAAAGAAATTGCCGCTTCATCTTCAATTTCACGAGACATACCTATGACATTATCAACATGCTTAGCTATTGCTTTTCCTTGTTCCTCAGACCAACATGCATTTAATACTACACATTTTACTTTTTTTGACAAAATTTTGAATAATTCTGCTAATGCTGATGGTGGTATCGATTGTTTTTTACGCTGATTATTTAGAAATATTAAACTAGAAGATTTAGATCCATGACCACTGAAATGAACGATATCTGGTTCATGTTTTAAGAAATGTCTAGTTAAATCTGCGACACGCACAGCAAGTTTTGGTTCTAAATCAAATTTTTCTCTATGTCGTGCCATCTCAATTTCATTTTCTATTTGGTATAATTCCTCATCCAAATATAATATCATAGTATCTATAGGATTTGCTGCAAGAAATAAAATCTTGATTAATTTATTTTTTTGCTTATTCAGTTTTTGTCTCCTCCCACATGAGAATTGTAATGTATTTGTGAATTTTTATGTTATAAATTTTCTTTGAATTTTTTGAAATCATATATAGGAATTCTTAATTCATAGTCAATATATGTAAAATTCAAGTTAAGGATTTCGCAATATTTCATAATTAAATAAACAAGTTTTGATATTTTCCTGGATTGGAAAAATTCTTTTTTTCCAAATTTTGAGAATGTAAAACAGCATTAAACTATAAGAAATAATTTTATCTTTAAACTCGATATCTTGTAAAAAAACTATTAATAACATAAGACCGTATATAAATTATCAATTCTTATTGTTGAGGGATGATATTTTTATGTTCAATTTACATGTAATTCAAGCCAAAAATGGAGATTGTTTTATTTTAGAATTTGGTTCATCAGATAAATCGAAGTACATTCTAATCGATGGTGGACCAAGTGGAGTTTACGAAGACTCCTTAAGAAAAGTATTATCAGAAATCAAAAAGAAATCTGATAAATTAGAATTAGTAATTTTGAGTCACATAGATGATGATCATATTATTGGCTTATTGGATTTACTGGAAGAACGATATATTGACAAAAGAGAAGGAACAAGTAACATAATAAAATGCAAAGATATTTGGTTTAACTCTTTCAGAGATGCGTATGAAATTAATAAGGACGATGAGAGTGATATAAATACATGCATTGACAATATTAATCGTATTCTTGAAAAAGAGATGGAAAAGAAAACCAGAAGTTATCGTTTAGGCACGAAACTAAGTGAGCTGTCTTCAGAAAAAGAATTAAACCTAAGGGTGAATAAGCATTTCGATTACAAAGCTGTTACTTGTGAAAACATATCATTACCTACTAAATTTGGGAATTTAGAATTAAAAATTATAGGACCAAATAATGATTCAGTACAAAAACTGAGAACTAAATGGTTGAAGTGGATGAAAGATGATTGTCTAAAATTGAAAATAAGAGCAGCTGATAAAAAAGAAGCAATAAAAGCAGACGCTAGCAAACCTAATCTAAGCAGTATTATGATTTTGGCTAAAGCTGACAATAAAAAAATACTCCTGACTGGTGATGGTTTGGGAAAACACATTATCGAGGGTTTGAAACAAAATAATCTACTTGGTGAGGATGAGAAATTTTTCGTCGATGTTCTCAAAATTCCTCATCATGGTAGTAATAAAAACGTAGATGCTGCTTTTTTTGAGACTGTTATAGCTGATAATTATGTTATTTCTGGTGATGGTTCTCACCATAATCCTGAATTGATGACTTTGGAATGGATTGTCAATGCTGCAAAGAATCAAAATAGGAAAATTAAACTTTATTGCACAAATAGAACTGATAATATTGATAAATTAATTAAAAAGAAAAAGCCCGTTGATCATGGTTATGAACTAATAATTATGGGTGAAGCAGTACCATCAATTGTTATCAATTTATCAGATTGAAACAAAAGGAATACTGTTCAGTAATAATGCACAATTGATGTTACAAGCAGTTAGTATTGGGAATTTTCGCTTTACATACTTTATAATTGAGAAATGAGTGCATTTTAATTCATACTTCTTCTTACATGTGGTATCAAGTATTTTTAATGGGATTGGACACATTTTTTTCTCTATAATGTTTATTGGGATTGGAAAATCTTCACTCCAATCTAGAAAGGTCGAGTTGTAAACTTCTGCTACTTAATCCAAAGATTGTATGGTCATACAGCATTTTTATAAGAAATATTTCCTTTTAGTTTCCAAGTACCATTTATCCCTCGTATTGCAAAATGATTCTCCATTATTGCTTTTATATTTTGTTCCGAAAAAAATTGCACTTTATAAAGTAAATTATTCCAATATTTCGTAAAAGTTCAATATAGACAAATTTATTTTCATAACCAATGTATTAAGATAATAGATGATTATGTCAAAGGCTTTGTTTCTTGAACCACATTATGGAGATATCGCATGGTCTTGTAGTGGTTTAGTAGCTCAAAATAGGCAAGACCCTATCATAGTATCCATTTTTCCTCCTAAAAGAAAATATTACAGAATTCAATTCAAGGGGATAAAATACCGAAGGAAGAAACGAGAAGAAGTAAAGTTTGCAAATATTTTAGGAGTAGAAATTATCTATCTCAAATTTAAATCAGCATTCCTTCGAGGGAGACATCTAGAAGACCTTTTCGACAAAATACTAAATCCTGTAGAAGAAGAACAAGTTTTACTACTCCGGGAATATATTTCTGAATTAATCAAAAAAGAGGATATCTCAGAGCTTTACTGTCCAATGGCACAAAGAAACCAGATAGATCACTTAATCGTAAAGAAAGCTGTTGCTGGATTAAATAAAATTGACTTTGATATTTACTATTATGAAGATTTTCCAAATTTCATGCCTGAATCAAGAAAGTTACAGGTAAGCACAGCTCTTAAAGCAATCAAAGTGGATATTTCCGATGTGATTGAAGAAAAGATTCATGGAATTCTCCAATACGATTCACTTGTGGAACCTTATTTCATATCCAAGGAAGTATTAGTTGATTTAATTAGAAAAACTCCTTTCGAGACTTTCTGGAAAGAAGACATTTAATTAGTTCTCAGTAAGAAAAAGAAAAGAAATTGAAATATTAATCCAATTTACTCTTCAATTCGTTCTAATTTGAATACTACTGGTTTTAAGCCATCAGAACAAGCAGAATACTTGAGACCAGTTGTACCATCAAAATCTCCTCCCATGGTTAGGATGGCAACATCTCTATAAATATCAACCCAAGCCCAACGACAGAAACCTTCTGGCATAGTGAGTTCATCTTCAACAATGAATTCTTGTCCTACTTCTACTACTGTACAATCCTTCATTTCTGTTCCACTTGGAAATTTGAAGTAATGTCCCAAAACATCTTTTGAACTAAATTTTTTTAGTACTGTTATTTTTATTTTAGCTCTCATAATTAGTCACCAATTATTATTTTTCACTTCTTTTTATTTCGGAATTTATCGAAAAATTTTACAATTTATTAATTCTAGTTTATCAAGACTTTCTTCATCCAGAGTTATCCACCAATTCGGTTCTATCCAAAGACTTTGTAGCTTAGGAAGTTTCCCAATTGATTCTGGTAAGGAACTCATTGAATGTCCTTTCAAGTTTAATTCTACTAAATTTTTGAGTTTTTCAAAAGTAGTTGGTAATGAACCCAGATAATTCTTGTATAAATGCAACCGAGAGAGATTTGTTAGATTTCCAAATAATTCAGGTAATCCATTGATTTCATTAAAATTTAGACTCAACTCTTGAAGATTTTGTAAATTACATATGCTTTCTGGTAAGTATTTCATACGATTATCGTTACCATTCAGATACCTCAAGTTTGATAATTTTCCAATGTTCTCAGGTAGATCTACTATCTGATTGTTCGCTAAATTAACTACTTCTAGTTTCTTAAGATTTGCAAAACTCTCAGGAAGTGATGTCAATTTATTATCATTAAGTAAAAGTACTTTAAGATTAATGATCTTTCCAATGCTTTCCGGTAATGATTCTAATTGATTATTATCCAAGTATAGTTCTTCTAAAGCTTTCAAGTCGCCAATATTCTCTGGAAGTTTCGTTAGTTGATTTCCATTTAATCTTAGAACTCTCAATTTACCTAGTTTACCAATACTTTCAGGAATTGTTGTTAGTTGATTATTCATTGCATAAAGATTATTGAGTTCTGTTAATTCTCCAATACTTATTGGTAGTGATGCAATTAGATTGTTGGAAATCATTAAATCATGTAATTTTGGTAATTTTGTTATACTATCAGGAATAGAAGTTAATTTATTCCTCTCTGCATGCAACCCAACTAGATTTGCACAATTACCAATACTATCAGGTAAGGATGTCAGTTGATTATCACTGATATTTATAGTCCTGAGATTACTCAGGTTTCCAATACTACCCGGTATAGAGATCAATTGATTATCATCTAAACGAACTAATCTGAGACTAATCATATCTCCAATACTATCGGGAACTGTTACTAATTTTGTATCTTCTAATGCAAGAAATTTTGTCTTAGTAAGATTGCCAATGGAATCAGGAAGATATTCAAGTGGACCATATTCAAACCAAAGTTCCTCAATGTTAGTTAGTTCACCAATCCAATCTGGACATTTTTTAACTTTAGTTTTATTAAAGCACAGAAACTCCAATTTCTTTAGTTTTCGAATACATTCAGGTACAGAGGAAAAAGCACTACCTCGAAAATTCAAGTATCTAAGTTCGGTGAGTTTTCCAAAACCATCTGGTACAGATGTTAATTGATTATTACGTGCAACAAATTTCTCAAGATTCTCAAGATTTCCAAAATTATCTGGTAGTTTAGTTAAATCCTTTTTGAATAATCCCAGTTCTACAATTTTCTTATCTCTAGCAACAAATCCTGTTGTTTCTCTACCTATGCTTTCAACTTCAGCCAATGGTTTCCCGACTATCTTTTCCAATTGTCTTAAAACAGTCACATCTCGAGCAAATAATTCAATTTCATTATACTTTCTAGTTGAAAATTCAGTCATTTTCCTCACTCAATTAGTTGTATCTGCATTAATCTTCTATACGTTCTAACTTGAAAACGACAGGTTTCATCCCATCTCTACAAGTTGTATATGTGACATTAGGTTCAGTATGTGTGAAATCTCCACCACAAGAAAGAACAGAGATATCCTTAAACAGATCATTCCAACCCCAAGAACATTTGAAATCCTCAGGTGGATCCGCATAGATTGTTTTGACAACAATCTCTTGTCCATCTTTGAATAGTGGACAAGCAACCATTTTTCTCCCATCTGGGTAGAACATTTCTTTTCCAAAAATTTCTTCCGGACTGAATCTTTTGAAAATTGTTATTTTTACTTTTTTAGCCATTCTTGTTTCACCTTTATTTTTCATTTCTCTTTAAGATAGGTCCCATACTATCAATAAATTCCTTGGTTGGGTGCTTCAATTCCTTAACAATTCTTGAGTCATGTAAGACCTTATCACAATAAGGATCTCCTTCAGCGACTGTGTACTTTCTTGTCATTACAAAATGTTCATTGGTCATTTCAGCCCATTTAAAATCTGGATAACAAATTACTACATAGATTAACTCTTTATCTTCAAAATCATCTAATGCTTCAACTGCTGGACAATTATCATTTCTTATAATATACATACCATTTTCAACCGAACTACTGGTTACAGCAAATTCATTATTTGTGCTTGTTTTTGAATCTTCCAAATGTTCTTTGTATAGTTCATCCAAAGTTTCATAGTACTTAAAAGTTGATTTTACATGAACATAGTATTGATCAAGATATTGTTTAAATAAGTCAATAGCTTTTGCCCTTCCAATTGTTTTCACCAAAGATTCTAACTGATATATCTTTGTTAAGACAATTGCACGCCAATAAATTCTGCTGGGAACTTCGATTTCATTATCACTATTTGTTTGTTCCATCGAAATTCCTAGAATTTGTCGAAGTAAATCTCCATGTAATTGTGACAGTTTCATATTTGAGCTAATGTTTTTGTAATTAGCTAAATTCCTTATCAAATAATCTCCTACTGTTGAATACTCACTCAATGTTTGAAAGTCAACAATTAATTGATTCACATAATCTTTGAATATTTTTTCGTTATTCTTTTTTACAAATCCAAGAAAAAAATCTAATCTTTTGTAAATTGTATTGTTAAAAAACTCTATTGGTTTTATTTTATATATTTTATTAGTTGTTTGTGCTTCAAATTTATGAAATTTCATTTTTCTTTCCTCTAGATTATTTACTAATTTATTCATTCAGTTATTCTTCTAATCGTTCGAGTTTAAAGATAACAGACCTCATTCCATCCCGACAAGTAGTATAGGTAATTCCTGGCTCTGTGTGTTTGAAATCACCCCCACTTGATAGAACTGAAATATCCTTAAACAAATCATGCCATGCCCAAGAGCATTTGAACTCATTGGGTTGATTTGCAAATACATCTTCTATGATTATTTCTTGTCCTTCCTTAAATGCAGAACAAGCAACCATTTTTCTTCCATCTGGATAGAACATTTCTTTTCCGAAAATTTCATCTGGACTAAATCTTTTGATAACCGTTATTTTTATTTTTTTAGCCATTTTTCTCACTAATTTCCTAAATTATCAATTATTTCTTTCCCATATTACTTATGAAATCTATAGAAGGATGTTTTGGATTATCATGAGCTCTTGCATCCCAATAAAGCTCATCGCAGAAATCGTCATGATGTAAAGTTTGAGTTCTTCTCAATTTGAGAAATCTTCCTTCATTAAAGGCAGGAAGATCAGCGACATAGCAGGAAGCATAATAAGCAATGTCTGGATCATTGAAATCCTTCAAAACGTCATGAGCAAAACAGCTATCAAATCTGAACACAATCATGTTTTCTTCTAAAACACATGATGTGAAATCAGCCATACCATAGTCACACCAGCTTTTCGTAGCTCTCTTTTGGAATTTAGCAATCGAAACATCACTTTTTTCTGGATTCTTCTTCCTTGCAACCTCAATCATTCTTGTCAGAATTTTCGTATAGAGTTTTATTCCTTCTTCTTTTCCAAGCATTTCTGTAAAAGATTTCACTCTATGATAAGAGATTCTTCTAAACGCCATAGAATGATTAAAACCATATACCGTGTGTTTCTGAGGATCAGTTGATGATTTCATAATTGGATTCAAATGCAACAAAAGGAATTCTTGTGATAGTTTTCGCAGTTCAGGATATTTATCTAGAAATTCAAATTTCTCTTCTACAGAGAAGTCATAATTTCCATCCTTTTTCTCAATAGAATCTATTGCATTCTTTATCCTCTTAATTAGATGTTGTATGTAATCTTCTACTATTTTAGGTTTGAATTCAGAAAGAAATTTTATCACTGAATTCATAGTCCCAAATTGATTTTTCAAAAATTCATTTGGGTTTTCTTCATATTCTGCTTTTGTATTATGACATTTGTGTGTTTTTATTTCCATTTTTCTCACCAATTATTAATTATATATCTTGCACCCTTTCTTCTCCAATTCATTGAGTACTCCTTCTTCCCGTTCCTCTTGCCACCAATCAGGTTGAATCCAGAGAAATTTTAGATTTGGTAGTTTTAGTAGAACATCTGATACTTTCGTCATTTGCACTTGATTCAAATTCAAATGAGTTAGTTTCTTTAATTTAGTAAAACTCTCAGGAATTGCATTTAACCAATTTTTTTGGAAGTAAAATTTCTCTAAATTTTTCAGGTTCCCAAAATTTTCAGGAAGGACACTTACTTCATTAAAACCAAGACGCAGTTCCTGTAA
>JABLTI010000032.1 GCA_013166835.1 Promethearchaeati archaeon
CTATTGAAAAAGCTATGGAGTTGTATCCTTTTCATCACAGTTCTGTGCGAAATGCTAGGACTGCAGTTAATTGGCTCCTTTATTTTCCAAGATTAATTTATTCCTTACTTCATAAGGATATTATTGGAAAATCTGATAGCGCATTTTGGTTTCAAAAAGAATATAACAATCCGCTAGGAGAATTCCTCGTTGAAATCGCTAAATGTAGACAAGAAGATGCTTTTATCCATGATGTTAAGGATCTTGTATTAAACAGTAGAAAACTTATTCTTTTTACTTTAGAAAAAATTCTCGAAATTAAAGGTGTGGATGCTAACTTGAGTAATTTAGTTAGTATTGATTTATTTAGAATGAATTTCTATCCTGTATTCAGAGAATTTAAAGAGTTAATATAGAAAAAATATGGAAGCTAAAGTAAGCTTCCTAAATATACCTAAAATTTTTCAATGCTATTTAATACTATATTCCTTTATTACAGTTAAATATCGATTCGTTTCCTTGTATCCAAGTTTTTTATAGAGATTGTAAGCAGCAATATTATCAACAGTAACATCTAAAACCATCTGATCAACATTAGCCTTTTTGCAATTCTCATGAGCTTTCAACATGAGATATTTACCCAAACCTTTTCCACGATGCTCATGTAATAATGCAATTATCCAGATATAAGATGCTTTTTCAGAAATATTAGTAATAATATTAACTCCTACAATTTTATCATTTCTAAGAACAATTGGACTATCATCTCTACGACGATCGCCATCCATATTACTACTAAAGAAGAATTTCTTCAAAATATCTAGGTTTGAGAATTGGAGGAAAATTTCTCCATCTATGTGGTTTTTATTCGCATCAACAATTATTTGTAATTCTTCATCTAATCTGTCAAGTGAAAAATAATCATGCTGATAATCCGAATCCAATACAAATTCTGGAATTAGGTTTTCTTTTAAATCATAAACCATTTTTACTCTCTGAAAGACAGTAAAATCATTTTCTACTAATTTTTGCTCAAGCTTAAGACTATTAACAATAAATATTTGTAGAAAATTTTTCTTGAGTGATTCTAGTTGTTTTGTTACGTAAGTAATCAACTCAAAAATTATAGAGTCATATTCTTCACTTTTCTTTACAAATAATCTATGTGTTCTAATGATTTCTTCTGCAATTTCACAAGACATAAAACCGACAGACACATCATTTACAGTAGCAAGAAAATAAATAGTATCTTCTCTTTTGAAATGATTTTCGTAATTTTGAATTCGTTCAATTGTTTTTTCTTTAGATAATCGATTTTCTTTACAAAAATCATGTAATATCAGTTTTAATTTCTCAAATTTCTTTACTTCTAGAATATCTATCAAATTAATCCCCCAATAAATGGATATTTTGATTATTATAGCATTATTAAATAAAATTCATATTAGTCTTGAAAAAAGAAGTAGTGAACACCATTAGATTGGTTCACGTAATGAGTAGATGTGAAGGTATTGTCAGTTTTTCTTGTTAATAAAATTAAAGTATCATTTTGTTATCAATATTAATGGAAGTATTAGAAGTGAGAAAATGATAAATTTGAATATAAAAAATGGAAAAGTGTTTTTGGAAAACAAACTCATTGATGCAGATTTGTTTATTGATAAGGGAAAAATAAAATTAATAACTAAAGATAACTCTCTTCCGAAAGCTCAAACAATAATTGATGCAACTAATAAAATTATAATCCCAGGAGGAATAGATGTACACACTCACATTTTAGATTTGATTTACTCTTATAGAGATGATTTTTATACAGGAACTCAAGCTGCCGCTTCCGGAGGAATAACGACAGTATTAGAAATGCCCTTAGGAATTGAGGGAAAATCAGCCATTGAATCTTTTGAGATGCAGTTAGAAGCAATGCAAAAGAAGTGTACTGTAGATTATGGTTTAATTGGTGCAGCAGGACATAATACCATTGATTCTATACAAGAATTAACTCGAAAAGGAGTAGTGGGTTTCAAGACATTCATGATAAACGCTCCTGAGGAAGAAGCAGAACTAAAAGATCTAGCTGCTAAAAATGATTATTTCTTATTGAAGATTTTTTCAGAAATAGCAAAAACAGGATTAGTTAGTAGTGTTCATGCGGAGAATGATGCAATAATAAGTCATGAAATAGAGAGATTAATTGCTCAAGGTAAAAAAGATTTTCAAGCACACACCGATTCCAGGCCAGTTATTTCTGAAGATGAAGCTTGTCTGAGAGCAATGGTTCTAGCTAATCATGTAAACGCAAAGCTGAATCTTGTTCATATGAGTTCAGGAACTGCTTTTGACTATATTAGGAGAGCAAAAGCAATGGGATGGGATGTCTCTTGTGAGATTACACCACATCATCTCTTATTTACAACAGAAGAAGCCAAGAAAATTGGACCTTGGCTAAAGGTAAACCCACCAATACGATCAAAGGAACATAATGTTGCTGCTTGGAAGGCTTTGAATGATGGAACAATTGATTTCATTGCTAGTGATCATTCACCCTACAGTCATGAGGAGAAAGACGTAAAATCAAAGGATAATAACTTCTTTGAATGCGGTTCCGGCACTCCAACTCTTGAAACAATGCTCCCAGTTATGTTAGATGCTGTTAACAAGAAAAGATTATCACTTAACAGACTTGTTGAAGCCATATCTATTACTCCAGCAAAAAGATTTGGTTTGTATCCTCGAAAAGGAGTAATCAAAGTAGGAGCAGATGCAGATCTTGTTATTATTGATATGCAAAAGGAATATACTCTGAAAAATGAAGATATGATTACAAAATCCAAGATAACTATTTTTGATGGAATGAAGATACAAGGAAAAATCGAGCAGACTATTGTAAGAGGGAATGTTGTTTACGATAGAGGAAAGTTTCCTGTGAAGAAAGGCTATGGAGAATACATTACTCCTAATCCGGATTATATCTCCTAATTTTACTCGTAGAAACACCGTATTTTACTAAACCTATTGCAATAATCAATGCACAAACCACACCATCTAAGACTGGGACACCGAGTTTTTTCTGCATTTTCTTGTCTAATCCGGTCATTCCTGCACATCCAAGTACAATAACCTCAGCCTTATCTTCTTCGATTGCTAGTTTTGCTGCTTGCATATATTTTTCTTCGCCACTAAGCTTACTCACATCACCTTCTGGCTCTCTTACAGAAGCCATTACATCTTGTAGATGATATTTCCGGATTACCGCTTCTTTGTTTGGCACAGAGTGTTTTGCACCTGAAACAACTGAAAACTTGTGGCCAAGCATAGAAGCAATTTTCATAGAAGCTTCTCCAATACCAACAACAGGTTTCTTGGTAATTTCTTTCATAGCATCAAGATTAGGGTCACAGTGACAAGCATTGATGAAAGCATCAAATTTCTCTTCATTTTCCCTCACTAATCGAATCATTCCTGGAGCGGTTTTAATTTCATCTTCATATGTTTCAATGAATCTAGGTGCATCGGGATTAGATTGACATATAACCTCATATTCACCTTTAGCGAAACTTTCTGCAGTTTTCTGTATTGCTTTTGTCATCCCCAAATCACTGTTTGGATTGATAATCAAGATTTTCATTTTTTATACTCCTTAGCGAGAGCTCTTACTCTCGAGATTGTTTCCATTAATGCCAAGGTTGTTACTATAGGCGAAATTGCCACTACTCGTAAGACAACTTTATCATCAAGTTTTGTTAAAGAGATTGTCCGATCTCTTTCTGCCATAATTCTATCATATACATGTCTTTGTAAGTTATCTAACTCTTTCTCTGGAAAACCATTTGGAGCTATCCTAAAACACAGTATACCCGTATCTGGTTGATGGCATAATTCTATATCACTTTCTTTCTTAAGGTTCTCATAAAACTCTTTAACTGCTACAAGTGGTGACTGAAGTCTTTCTATAACCTTAGTCATTCCTTGGTATCGTAGAGAAGTTACAAGAGCTAAAGTAGAGAAAGGTCGAGTAGAGGGAGGAGACTTTAATCCAGGATTAGGTTCTGGATCTTCTCTTCGATTAAAGTATTCACTGTAAATGGTCATCCTTCCAAAATCTTCCCATCGTTTAACAAAAAGTAACGAATTTGGTATAGGAATACCAAGTTGTTTGTGTGGATTCCAACACAATGAGTCTGCTAGTTCTGCACCTTCGAATAAATGCTTCCATTCTGGAACTAAGCTATAAGCAAAACCATAAGCTCCATCAATATGTAGCCAAGCTCCGATTTCTTTGCAAATTTTCGCAGTTGGTAAAGCAGGATCTACAGAACCAGTGGATGTTGTCCCAGTGGTAATAAATACACAGAAAATATCCTTTGATTCCTGTAATTTTTCTATGGTTTCTTTCATTTGATTAACGTCAATTCGACGATTTGTATCAACAGGTAAAAATCTTAGACTTTCTTCTCCAAGCCCCAACATACGTACAGCATGTTTTATAGAGAAATGAGCATCTTTAGAAGTTAAAACTATCAATCGACTGGGATCTTTGAAGCCCTTCAAGCCTTTTTCTGCGAGATTAAATCCTTCCTTTTCTGCTTGTTTATGTAAGGCGAGATATAGAGCTTCTTGATTTCCATATGTTCCAGACGCCATGAATGTAGCATCAGCACTAGGAGAAAAACCAAAGAGTCGGCACATTGCCTTACAACAGAGTTCTTCTAGCATAACTCCTCCTGGTGAAACTTGCCAATTTGTCACTCCCTGATTATACGAGAGAGCAATCATTGCTCCAAATTCAGCTCCTTTCTCTGGGAAAGCATTGAACATAGATTGAAAACCAGACTGATCATATCGCATTAAATGAGGAATTAATCGGTCTTCTATCATTTTATCTAAAGCTTCAAGCGATAATCCTTCATCTTGAAAATCAACAAAAGGTTTCAAATCTACAGCCATTTCATCAGGAGTAGCTTTTGAACAAATAGGTATTTTCGTATCTTTACTCATTCTAATCAGCTTACCAGAAATGATTTGTGAGTTTTCATCCACAATTCTTATTTCTGGAATTATAGCTATTTCTACTTTTCTTTCTCAAAATACATGGAAGCAGAGATTGGAATTATAATCTAGTTAAATTCCTTTAATCTTCAATTTTTTCTAGTTTGAAAGATACAGGGCGAATACCATCAGGACAGGTAGTATATGCAGTTCCAGGCTCGAAAGCTGGATAATTACCTCCAAATCTAAACATTTTGATTGAAGGGTAAATCGCAGCCCAAGCAGAATTACAAAAGTTTTCTGGAATGTTTCCATCAATACTAATGAATGATTCTCCTTCTTGTAAATCACACTTGACGATTTTTTTGCCAGAAGGCAGGAAAAAATCGCGACCTATTACATCTTTTGGCTCAAATCTCTTCACAACAGTTATTTTAAATTTCATCTGAATCATCATTTCCTTTTGATAGATAAAATTCATTCTTCAATTCGTTCTAATTTGAAGCAAACAGGACGTATGCCATCTGGGCAAGCAACGAACATAGTTCCTGGTTCAGTCCAGCTTTCCCAGAAATTTCCTCCGAATGCCAGAACCATAGCTTCCGGCTGAATAGCTCTCCAACCAAAACCACAAAAACCTTCTGGTTTTTCGCCATCATTTGAAATCAATACTTGACCTTCCTCAAAGACAGAGCAAACCGGAATGATTTCGCCTTTCGGATTTTTATAATCCTCACCAAAAACATCTTTGGAATTGAATTTCTTAATTACAGTAACTTTTACTTTCGCCAAAAAAATCCCCCAATTAAATTGTTATTATGAATAATACTGTATTACTATAATAAAATTCACATTAGTCTTAAAAAAACGGATAATGAGAAAGTGATTCTCAAAATTATGAGAATGAATTCTGGAGTTTTACTAATGTTTATATTATCTAGAATAATAAGTTAAAGTGATTTTGCAAAAATTATGTGTTTGACGTTACTGCATGATCTTAAGATTGGAGTTATTTAAGATGAAAATAAAAAAAGTATCGATTCTTAGTCTCATTATTTTAACGAGTAGTTTTTTTGTTCGATTAAACATTAATTCTACAAGTGGCGAGAATTTAGTCTTCACAAGAATGGGACAATTTGAGGAGTGTTATTTTGCTTTTGATGTGCAAGTAGTGAATAACATAGCTTACATAGCTGATGCCGGCAATGGTTTCTGGATTCTAAATGTGAGTAATTCAGCTGAGCCAACAGAATTATCTCATAAACTATTAGGCGGTGTAGAGCATTGTGTATATGTTGAAAATAATATTGCTTTTGTTGCGGATTATAATAATGGGTTAATAATTTTTGATGTCACTAATCCTTTCAATCCACTACAAATTGGTCAATATACTAATGGAAATGCAATTAGTTTTGTTGATAATGAGAATGATTTAGCTTGTATAGGAGATCCTTTCCTATCGATACTTAATATTAGTGATTTAGCACTTTCAATAGAAATTTATCGAGATGAAGATTTACCAATTATTGATTTAATTATAAAAGAAGACATTCTTTTCTGCTTAGAACTCTTTCAAGGACTGACAATTCTGAATATTAGTAATCCTGCTTTACCTGTGGTAATTGATCAATGGTTAAGTGCAGGTCCTATGTATCGGGATATTGAGATTCAAGATGATGTTATTTTTATTGCAAGCAATATTGGATTAAAAGCTCTAAATATTAGCGATCTTACAAATCTCCAAGAGATTGTTTTAGATACAGGTGGTAATGCAGTAAGAAGCTTATATATTTCAAATAATTTACTCTATTTAGTTGAATCTGATGAGAATCTAATAGCATTTAACATTACAGACATTGATAACATCGAGAAAGTTGGCCAGTACACAGAGTCTGGAGGAGTTTTAAATTCAGTATTTGTTTCAAATGATGTTATTTATACTACTGCACAAAGTGATGGATTAATTATCATTGGAAAAGAATCAAGCACTAACATAAGTGAAATGTATTCAGCTCCATATATTATTGGATTATTTTGTTTGACTGTGATAAGCACAATTAATTTTATGAAACGAAAGAAGCGTAGGTAAGGAGTAAATTGAGTAATAAAACGATTGTGAGGTATTTAATTACAGAAATAAAATTGGTATCATTGTGGGATGAATCATGAAAAAGAAAACTAAGAACCTAATAATTATTGGATTTATTATCTATTATCTGGTATTTTGCAGTTTGGGGATATTCATTACAAATGAAGATTATTTCGTTACAGCTAGTACAAATGGAGACACCTTATATGTGAATTTCTTAGGAGAGGTGGATATTGGTGTTGGTTATAAAATAAGACTGGAAAACGAGAGAGCATATGTTTCTTCTAATAATGGAGTTGAAATAATTGATATTCAAAATCCGACAGCACCTTCGTTAATTGGAACTTATGATGAGGGAGCAATGGGTTTTGATGTAAAAGATAATATTCTGTTTACTGTGGACGCAAACGGATTAATAGTGGTTAATGCTACCAATGCTAATGCTCTTGAAGTAATAGGAACTTCAGATACCGGTCAATGGGCATATAATGTGAGATTAAATAACACGTTAGTTTTTGCAATCTCCGAAGGAGATATTGATGTTTATGACATAACCGATCTTAACAATCCACTAAGAGTTGGACAATATCTTGATACAGGAAGAGGAAATGACATCATTATCAACGGAGAAACAGCTTATTATGCGGATCCTGATGAAGGATTAGAAGTAATTAATGTTTCAGATCATACTAATCCAGTGAAGATTCGAACTGTAAGTAATACACATGGAGCTTGGGATCTATGCATAAATAATGACCTACTGTATCTTGGTTGTCATGGAGCAGGATTAAGAGTATTAGATATATCAAATCCAACAAATCCCGCGATTATTAAGCAATTTAATGACGGAGGGGAAGTCTATGGTGTTTGTGGAAATGACACGTATATTTTTCTTGGAGACCTGCAAGAAGGAGTGGAAGTTTTGAACTATACAAGTTCATACACTTTACCAGAGATCGCTAGTTATGTAGCAACACCTCATGATATTGATTTTAATGAAAATTTTATCTATTTAGCTGACCAGGATAATGGTTTCATATTATTAGAATTAAGTCCAACACAAAACACTAACACAGCAGGATCAAATTTGTACTTTGCGTTTCTAATTCTACCGTTATTGGGTGTAAGAATAATCATCCAATTAAAGCATAGGAGAAAAAATAACACTAAAACTTGAATTAAATTTATGAAAGTAATTATTTAGATTAAAAAAAATCAGTTTGTTTCCCACAATACAAATTACTATAATGCTTCTTGAAGGATTTTTTGCGAAAGTTCTTCAAGTAAATTATGATCAAGTAAGTCTATGAGTTCTTTTATTTTTTTATTCGATAATTTATACATTTTTTTGGTGCCATCACGTCGATCAGTTACAATTCCGCTTTCTCTAAGGATTCGAAGGTGCCTTGAAACTAAAGGTTGAATTATAGTTAATTGTTCAACGATTTCACAAACACATTTCTCACCATTAGCAAGGAAATCTATGATCTCAAGTCTAATTGGGTCAGCTAATGCTTTGAAGAACTTCGTCTTGATTGATTTTTCATTTTGCATTACCGAATTCATAAGAAAAAGCTAAATATAACAATATTTAAATATTATTATATCGCTCAAGACAATAGACAAGAATTGTAAAGTTCTGAGAGTTTTTATGATGGCAGAAACAAAAAAAATCGGATTTGCATTATGTGTTTGCACGGGAAAATGCCCAGGATTCGAGAAAATGGATATGTGGGACTTTGTTAATAGGGTAAGAATTGAACTTCCTGTTGAATACGCATTCATTCATCCTCAACTATGTGAAGAAGATGGTGACAGATTCTTCGATGATTACTTGAAAGAAGGTCGGAAATACATGATAGCAGGCTGTGCACCAACAATGCAATATAAATTATTTAGAGATGCGTTTAGTAAAAGAGGATTAGACGTCAAGAAGGATTTAGTGCCATTGGATATTAGGGACATGACAACAGAAGATGCTTTTCAATTGGTAGAGAAAACACTGAAAGAAATAGGAGCGGAATGAAAAATAACCGAAAAATATGACTCTAATACTGCAACCTTCATGGGAGTGCCCAGAAAAGAGATCCCATGGTGGCCAACTATAGATTATGAGAAATGCAATTTTTGTATGGACTGCGACAAATTTTGTCCCCACAAAGTGTTCGAGAAACAAGAAGATAAGGAAAAGAAGTTAGTTGTAACAAATCAATACAACTGTGTCGTTTTTTGTAGAGCATGTATGAAGTTATGCGAGCCAGATGCTTTGATCTTTCCTGATAAGAAAGAAATAACATCATTGATTAAAAAAATCCGAAGTGAAAGTAATGACTAAGAAAATCTCAGTATTACCATGCTGTGGGATTAATAAAACGCTAGGATTGGTAACAATAGAGATTGGTTTGAAACTCAAGGAATTAGATCACTCGATTGAGTTAATATCACCGGCTAATTTTAGTGTGGATCAAAAACGATTCCAAGAATTAATCCAAGAATCACAAGTTATAGTTTTTGATGGCTGTGCTACACGTTGTGCAACAAAGCTACTTGAAAAAGTGGACTTTACAAAAGTAAAAAGAATTTTTATTCCAGAGGAAAGCAAGAAATATGAAGTTCGCCTTGGGAAAGCCTTGAGACTATCAGATGAAGGAAAGGAATTCGCAGAGAAAATAGCTAAACAAATCATGGAAGAATTGAAAAAAGAAGCCAAACAGGTCAAACAACCAATAGTAGAACGTGATTTTGGTAAAATAGATTATTTTGAAATTACTTATGATAAATATCATTTTCGAGTGCCAAAGGAAGGATATTATTTCAGTGAAAACGATTGCTGGGTAAAACAAGACGGTGAAAAAGCACTCATAGGGATAACAGATTATCTTCAAAATAAATCAAGTGATATATTGTTTGTTGACTTGCCAGAAATAAACACACAAGTAGTACAATTTGATGAAATAGTTAATTTTGAATCAGTAAAAGCAATGCTCTCGTTAATATCTCCAGTATCAGGAGTTGTAAGAGTTATTAATTACAAATTAGAGGATGAGCCAAATTTGTTAAATGATGATCCATATGAACAAGGATGGACAATCGAAATAACCTTGACGGATTTTGATGAGGATAAAGAGCTGTTAATGGATGGAAAAACATATTTCGAGTATATGAAGAAGAAGATAGAAGAAGAACAATAAATGGTGAAAGATAATTGAGTGAAAAAGTATACATAATACCTTGTAGTGGGATGGGAAAAGTCTATGGAAGTATTTGTCGGCAAGCAGCCTATAGAGTAGTAAATGACCTTAAACCTGGAGAAACAGAGATTGAATGTTTACCATTAATTGTTAAAGGGAAAAAAGAACTAGTTGAGAAACTCAAAAAGAACAAAGTAATAACTCTTGATGGGTGCACAGCTATGTGTGCTTATTATGATGTGGCAAAAGTTATTGATGAACCAGATGCCCAGTTCTTATCAACTTCTATAATAAAGGATAATCGTGAATTAAAACCTGAACCGACTATTTACCCCTTAGGTGAAAATGCTAAAGCAATAATGGAAATTTTTGCAAAAGAAATTGCTGAGAAAGTAGGTGAATTGCTAGATGGAGAAGAATAAATTAATTTTAACAACCAAACCTAAAATTGGTTTAATTGCATGTAGTGGTGAAAAATTAGTAGAAGGAACAATAACTCGAGTTGCAACAAGAATTGTAGTAGAAAAACTAAGACCACAGATAACAACTATTCTTTGTCAACCACTCTTTATGGCAGGAGATATAAAACACAAGGGCGGAGGAAAGGAGAGGGAATTTGCCAAAATACACAAAACAATTACTGTAGAAGGCTGCGGAGATGATTGTGCGAAGATTGCTGTTGAGAGATATAGTGCTCCTGCTGCTGCAACAATTTATGTTCAAGATATTATGAAAAAATATCCCCAATTAAAACCAATATCCAAAGAAGAGCTCGATGAAGATGGCATGAAACTTGCAGAGATAGTTGCAGAGGAAATAGCAACTACCATTGATGAATTATATAATTCTCAATAATGCAAATTTACCGGTAATTAATTGGAAAGGGAAATTAAATTCGCGATATATCTACTTCTTTGTTTTCTCATCTTCTTCTTTCTTGATTACTTTCGAAAACATTCGTATGAGAAACTTATCAGATTGAGCGAAAAATCGTTTCCTAAAGGAAGAAAACCACATTAAAGGTTTCAGGATAAAACTGAAATCTCCAAAAAATATCTTTGGCCAATCAAATAATTTATGCTTTTTATAATATGAATAATCTTGTGGAAAGACAACTTGGTAGGTGTGAATTAGATCCCTAAAAACCTTGTGCCCTCCAACGCCCAAGAAGGTTTTAGGACGAGTATACTTGCCATGTTCAATACCCCAAAGTATACCATCAATGACATTTTGAATCAAAGTAGTTATCTGTTTTGAATCAGTATATTCATCTGTAACTATACCTACTAGATTTGCCCGACCAACTTCTGGCATAGCTTCTATTGCTTCTCGTAAAATTGGCATTTGCTTTAGTGGACCTGAAACGAAGAATGCATGTTGTTGTCCCATAAAAACTGGACGGTGACCATTAAAGAAAGACCTGTCTTGAAATATTTTCACTCCAGATGAAAGATATCTATCTTGAGTTTTGTAGGCGTAAACAACAGCATCTACTTCAACAGTATATTTTTTGAAGATTGCATTATGCTCATCAGGATAAAAGCAAATATTCTCTGAAGCACAGTTCAAGCAACCCAAACACCCTCCTTTGATGTTGGCATTGTTAATATTAACAACCGTAACTTCACAGGGCATTAATTTAACGAATGTGTCAATCATATTGTTTAAGCTTACATCAGATTCTGAAGCATCTGTTAAGACAGAAATTTTGTGTTTCTTAGTTTTTGGTTGAACTTTAATTTTTGAAGGATTATAAACGGGATAATCAAAAGTTAGAGGTAAACAAACCTTTGCTGACTCTAATTTATTTTCACATTGAATAAAGAACTGAATCGCGAAATTCTGAAGACGTTTTCGCTCTTTCTTTTTTAGTAACTCCATCATTTCAGCGGAGTATCCTCGAAAATAATTCATCCCAAAATCTTCTGAAATAGCATGTATGTAATTATGAGCTAGGTGATCGTAAAATTTCCCACTAGTTGAAATGCTTGTAGCGTTTTTCCCCTTAAAATAGTTGAGCTTCTTGCGTTCAAAAACAAGTTCAATAAATCGTTTCAATTGTGAAGGCACAGATAGTATATATACTGGATAAATCCAAATGACTCCATCTGCTGCTTTAATATCTTTTAAAATTAAATCAAAATACTCTTGATCCTTTTCGATTTTCTTGATTTTTCTTCCGATATGATGGACCTTATACTTATGCATTGGAAAATTAGCTTCTATGTATCTCAAATATTGATATGTAACGCTTTTGGTTTCTCTTGGACTGCCATTCAAAATTACAAGCTTCATTTGTGAACCTCACGAATTTCTATACTAGTAGGTTTGGTATTAGAGCTTTTCTAAACATACCATACTTCTGACACAGACTTTTCATTGATTGAATTTTTTCAGAGAGTATCTCATAGTCAAATTTGTTAGCAATCTAGATTCACCACGAGATTTTAATGTAATCAGCAAGGCAAGAAAAGTATGATAGAGATAAAGATACAAAACAATTCTTCTGTCAATAAGGAAGAACTACTAAAACTCAATTTATATCAAAGAAGAAAAGAATTGGGAAGAGAACTGAATACAGAGGAGATAAGAAAAGCCGAAAGACTAACTGAGGGAATGCTTAATTCGTTTATAACAATTAATTTCCTTGCATATGAGAAGGAGGAATTAATTGGATGGTTAGGTGTTAGAGAAGTAGTTCCCCCTACCGTGCTCTTCTACGAAAACCATCCAATAATTAAAGCAAGTGAGAAAGAGCAGAAGCAGATAGCACAAAAGTTACTCCTAAAAAGTTTCGAGTATGCAACAAAGAAAAATATAACAAATATACGAGTTTTTGTAGATGTCCCTGAAGAAAGGAAAAAGAGATTTCTTGAACTAGAAGAATACTATCTTTATGCTGGAATGAAGCAAACTCATACAGTTCTTTGTATGGAAAATAAATTATCAACTGACAAATTGAAAGGCATTGTAATCAATAGTGAGTATCATATTGAATCCCCAAATTCACAAACACCAGAATCACTCAAAAATTGCTATGAAAAAATCTTTACAAAATCATTTGATAATTTTACGAATAGTTTAGATTCTGAAGAGCGCAAGTATTGGAATACCATTGCAAGTCGAAATTTTAATGAAGCATCTTTAGTAATAAAGAAGGAAAAAGAAATTGTAGCCATAATATTAGCTGTGGATTATGGTGACTTTATGGAATTAGGACCAATAGGAGTAGTATCAGATCACAGAGGAAAAAAACTAGGCAAAGTGTTAATGGAAGAATGTCTTACAAGATTAATTAAAATGGAAAAGATTGAAAGCTATTTGGAAGTTGATCAAACAAATGCTCCAGCAATAAATCTCTATGAATCCTACGGATTTGGTGAGGTTTCAAAAAAGCATGGATTCCTGTATAGGAAAAACTCTGATTAATTTATTCTTAGAATGAGAAAGTAGTAGACCTTACGAGATTTGTATGATTACTCCAATTCCTTTCTAGTGATTTTAAATGTGACTTTCCCTTTATCTGGACATGAATGAATATCAGAGTCAGGATTATCCGAGCACCAAGGAAATTTTGCTTCATATTTCATGGCAAAAATCTTTGGTAACATACAATATAATGCTGTATGACATAATTTCCCTTCAATAAAATCATTCTCAAATATGATTTTATTTCCAACTTCATGACCTGTAGGACATTCTTCTTTAACTTTTACAACTTCAATCTCAATTCTCTTGTAGGGCAAATAACTCACCAAAAAAAGAATCATAATTCGAAAGTATAAATGTATCAACAAAAATGAAAAAATTAAAGTGATGAGTCCTGTGCGATTTGAAAAAATCATAGAACAATTATAACGTAAAGATTTCTTTTGCTAGATGCTAAAAATTGCGAAAATCTTTTATGAATTTTACAAGATTGTCAATTGCTGACTTAAGGATTGTCTTACCTGATTCTTTACTGATATTTTCTAATGAACCTACAATTCCATCAGGAGCAAATTCAGTAAGATGAGCAGGCAATGAAATATTATTAAGATATAATCCCCAAGCCTTTGGTGGTTTTGTAATATTTGCTAATTCTTCTTCTTTTACGAGAGATGGATTAAGAGCGAGATTTATAGATGTTTCAATTTCTTCAGCATGTTTGAAGATAAACCCGGGGAAAAGTTTGGAAACTAGCGCAATATCTAAGAATTCATAAACATCCGGTGTAGCAACACGTATCTCTTTATCAAAGAAAATTTCTTTAGCTATTTGTTTTAAAAAAGCACTATTTCCACCATGACCATTTATTATTATTATTTTGGTGAAACCATGATGAAGAACGCTAAGGATATACTGTCTCATTAATTCCATATATACATCAGGTCTTACCCATAAGGAGCCAGCGAATTGTTTATGATGTTCAGAGATACCAATAGGAATTGTTGGAGCGCAAATTATATTGGCTTTTTTACTTGCTTCTCTGGCAAGATATTGTGCTGTAAAAAAATCAGTCCCCAAAGGATTTGCAGGACCATGTTGTTCTGTAGCACCAACAGGTATGATTATTACCTTATCTTTCTTTAGATATTCTTTTACTTCATTTGAGGTCATATTTTCTAAAAGCAAAATCTATCCCAACCTAAACTCTTTAGAAAGTAACATCTTAAAATGTATCCCATAAATCTTATAAAAAAGGAATTAGGAAGAAAATGCTCATTTATGTTCAACTATTATTTTCTATATCTTAGAAACTGATCCTTATTATTTCAAAGAATTTCTTGCAATAATGTTGCTTCTCTTAGATGATTAACGAATTCTTGAGTAAATCGGGCAGCAGGAGCTCCATCAATTAAATCATGATCAAAGGAAATAGTCAAATGTAAATACTCTCTTTCTACGATTTCTCCTTCAATTTTAGTCAAATGTTTCTTTATCCCGCCAATCGAGAGATTTATTGTAGTTAAACCACCAAAACCACTAATCCAACCAGGTATATCTACAAACATCCCAACTGATGTGATTACAATCAAACCACCATTTCTTTTAATAGTAAATGGATTGTTGATGTATCTTCTCATTAGTATTTTCCGTAGAAATTTTGGTAAGAAATAATAATACTTCGCTCTATTATCTTGGTCTAAAAGTTGATCTTTTTCAGAAACACTTTTTGATTGAGCCTTTCTAATCTCTTTAGAAATATCGATTAAACTTTTATTTTGTGATCTTCTAACTGAATGAGCAATAGGAACCATTTTATTACGAATTTCACGCTCTACCATTATTATAATATCTATGTCCTCAAAAACTATTATTTTGTTTTTCCCCTTTCTAAATGAGTTAAAACGTGGGTAATCCTCAATTACTTTAGATAAGCTTTTTGCAATCCAAGAAGTAAATGAAATTTTCAATCCATTTTCCTTTTCATATTTTTTAATTAAACGTCTTCCTTTAGTTACATCAACCTCAATATAGCCTGTCATATAATGTTTTTTAAGAAAAAAATCATAGGTTTCTGAAAGTAATCGCCTATTTTGTGAAAATCTCTTCACTTCGTAATTACCAATATTGTCCATATTATTACAACAAAGTTATTTCTTTAAATTCTTTTTCAATTTTTCGAGGTATAAAATTTCAAGTCCAGAATTGATAAGATCAAGAGCGATTTGAATGGGAGAATCATATCTTCAAAGCAAACAATTTCCGGTATTCGATAACTTCTCCTGTCTTTTTATCTCGTTCTTCGAGGACAGTTTCTTCTTTGATATCTTCAACTGTACTTTCTAAAGAAACGATTTTTACAGTTTCACTTAAGGAAGCTTGTCGTTCTTGAAACTTTTTCAGCATTGCTAGTTGTTGGTCAATCTTCTCTCGATCTCTTTTAAGCGCTTTTTTCAGTATTTCTACTTCTATTTCTTCAGCTATGACATGAGCCTTATCTAATAATTCAATTGCTCTACTGACATCTAATTCCACTAATGCGAGCTGAGATTGTAACCGATACACATTAGCAAGGAGCCACCGAAGTTGCAGTTTATCTGCTTCTGATTCTAACTGAGTTATCCATTGTTGGACTTTTTTCAAACATTCTTCACTTGGAGAAAGTTGGAGCTCCTTTATGTGAATCTCTAACAAATTGTATAAGAGATCTAACCGCCACTCTGAGGGCAAGTCATCTTCATTCAACATTTCTTTCAATAAGTCTTCTGCTTGTCCCCAATCACTAAAATCACTACTTGTCTTCAAAAGAAGTATGGAAGCATAACGATATAACCGATTGATTCGTTCAAAACCAGTCTCGATACTGATTTGTTCTAGTCGCCCTAAATATTGTTGTGCTTTATTAGGATTCTTTAATTCAATGGAAATCAAAATGAGATTAAAAAGTACATGAGGTAATGCTTTTCTTTCATTTTTTTCCTCGCAAAGTTTCAATGATTTCAGATAGTATTCTTGAGCTTGCTCAAGATCATATTTCATGAAATAAGTATAAGCAATATGGTTTAGTGTAACATAATTACCCCAGTCAAAACCTTCTAATGACTTTTGAAAACATTCCAACGCTTTATCTAGCTGAAAATTTGCGCTATAAATAAGTCCCAGATCATTATAAGCATGATAATATAATGTTGAGCCAATTTCATCCAAGAGAGAGAATCCTTTTTCGTACGTTTTAAATGATTTATCAAATTCTCTCCTTTTTCCTAAAATATATCCATAAGTTATGTAATATGCAGCTAATTCTAGTTTGTTGCCTATTTCTTTAGCTGTTTTATAGGCTCTATCAAAATACTCATCTTGTTTTTCATCACTTGTCATGAAAAAACCGAGGAATGTTAAACAACGAGCTATAATTCGTTTATTTCCACTTTTCTCAGCAAAAATAAGACTTTCTTTTAGTAATTCTTTGTTTTTTTCAAAATCGCCTAATTGATGAACAATTAATCCATTCCAATGAAGCAATAAACTTTTTCGCTTGGCAAAATCTTTTGGAGGGATGTCAGAGATTTTATTTAATAACCCTAAACCTTTCTCTATGCAGATTAAACCTTCAGCAAATTGCCCTATAGAATAGTAGAGAGCAATTACTTTTTGTACAAGGGCATCTATTTGGAGTAAGTTATTATCTAACTTCTCACTTTCCTTAAGCACTTCTTCTGCTAATTCTAATGCTACTATATGCTTTCCTAATTCATTCTGAATGTCGCTTTTGTGCACGAGAAAACTAAGCCTTTCTTCTTTCTTGATATATCTCCTTTTCAAGCTATTTTCGATTATTTTGAGTGCTTCTTGGAATTCTCCATGAATCAGGAGTTGCTCAATTTTTTGGAGTGATTTTTCAATAGTTGAAGACATTAGAATTCCTCTTGTAGATGATATAAAACAAATCAATTTCCAAAATAAAAGTATTCTCAAGAAAAGAAAAGTAAGTGGTGGATCCAGCGCGATTTGAAGGATTTTGTTGATATTGATCAATAAATAGTGATTTCAATATTGTATTTAAAAAAATAAGAGAATCATTACAAAAAAAAGAAAATTTGGAAGCTTGTTAAAGCTTCTATCTACTTATTCCATCAACTTAGAAGAACCACAGAAATAGCTATGTAGATGTACTCAGAATGGTTAAAATAAGAGGGATTTTTGCTTTGGAGGTTTCACCGATAAGATGAACTTGGCAATAATCACAATCAAACTCGGATTTTCTTGACATGTTTGCGTTTTTTATAATTACTAAATTCGCTAATTCAGCATTTATTTAACCTAACGTCTAAATTTTTAGCTGTTTTGGTTTTTATTTACCAAATTAACTAATACTTTCGGCGTACAGTTTATATACAAGATCTGCAGAATATATGAATTTGATTAGAAAAAACAATTCTAATTCACCACTCAAAAAAACACCCCCTCCTTGAAAAGGGAGGTGAAATAATTGGCAAAAAACAAGAAGAGACGTCAAACTCCAAAAAGAAAACCACAACCAAACCCAGTAGGACAAAAGAAGAAATAGTTGTTGACTCCAACTGTATGCCTCGTAGTAATCCCTTTGTTTGTTCCTGGTTTTGACGTGGTAAAGCCATCTCTTTCCCTTTGCTGATAAGTGATTGGGATTTTCTCTGACCTCAATCACTTTATCTTCCATTCTTTTTTTTCTGTTCTTATTTTCTTACAACAAAACTCTGATTTCTTTTCTAAGAAAAGGTTGCAGATAAGGAGAAAGTGATATTAGCTCTTCTATTTAGAAAAGCTTTAATTCTTAATCTGAGATATCATTTCGATTAAATCCGGGTTGTGTGTAGTGATGAGTGAGAAGAGTGGTATTTACAAGACAATAAAGAATCCCCCAATTATTAAAGTGGTTTCGCCACTGCAAAGATTCATTGAAAAAGAAGCTACCAGTAGTAAAATACTCTTAGTGTGCATTTTGTTGGGGCTTATTTGGGCGAACATTCCTTGGGGAAACACCTACGAAGCGTTCTGGAATGTAACAGTGGGAATTCAGTTTTGGAACATTAATATTACTCAACCGTTAATCTGGTGGATAAATGATGGCTTAATGACCATATTCTTCTTTGTAATTGGGTTAGAGTTGAAAAGAGAGATATTGGTCGGAGGTTTAAATGACAAAAAGGACGCTCTTTTCGCTGTTCTTACCGGGATAAGTGGGATGATTGTTCCGATAATCTTCTTCATGTTCATCAATTACCCTCGATTTGACTCATTTAAGGGATGGAGTATTCCAATCTCAACAGATATAGCTATTGCTTTAGGTATTCTCTCACTGTTCAGTTATAATATACCGAAAAAGATTAGGCTCATCCTAACCTCTATGGCGATCATTGATGATATTGGTTCAATAATCATTATCTCAATACTCCACTCACACTCGATTAATTGACTCTTCTTCGGACTCAGCTTTGTAGTTATTGGGATCTTAGTTGTATTCAATTTGGTGGGAATAAGGAATCCATTGTTCTTTGTTTTTCCAGGGATTATTCTCTGGTTCTTCATTTTAAGCTCAGGTGTACACGCAACAATAGCAGGAGTAATCGTTGCTGCAATAATTCCAGCAACCAAGAGAATTGATTTACGCGATTTCTTCGAGATTGGGAAGAAGTCATTGAACGATATTGCCGAGCTCGAATTAGATCCTGACGAAGTGTCTTGTTACAATAGAGTCGTTGCTCAAGTCTATGCCTTGGAAAAGGGATTCCAAAACATACGAACACCACTAAATATAATTGAGCATAAACTCATTGGTTGGGTAGCTTACTTAATCGTACCTATATTCACAATAGCGAATTCCGGGATTAATTTCTTCACTCTGGGAACGAATCCCTTTACCAGTAGACTTTTCTGGGGAATAATACTTGGTCTCGTATTGGGAAAGCCAATTGGAGTGATGGTAGTAACGCTGATAGGCATAAAAACAAAACTTTTTGTTAAACCAGATAACGTGAATTGGTATCACATATATGGCATGTCATTTCTACGAGGGATTGGTTTTACTATGTCCATCTTTTTAGCTGGTATAACGTTTTATTCGGATTTAGAACAACTCTCAATAGCGAAAATAGCTGTTTTGTTTGGTTCAGTGATTTCAGGCATCACTGCTTTTGTGTTATTAAAAATATCAGTGAAAAAAATAAGAAGTGAAAGAAAAACAGGGGTATAATTACTCCCCTGCTTTACCATATGTAAACTCATGAGCACACCAACGAGGTCTATCAGCTTTCAACCAGATATCTAAGTCTGCTTTCTCGTAGACAACTTTACCATTTATTTTGAGAACGATTTTCTCTATTTGCCAATCGTCATCTTTTCCTGTTTGTGTCTTTTTTTGAAAGCAGAGAAACCTAAACCATGATGCATCCATTCCAAGAGGAACATCTAATTCATAGATGTCAGTTCTTCCTCGTTCGAAATCATCATACTTGGGTTTATCTAATATCCAACGATGTCCACCGATCTGAAGGACTATTTGATCATCAGTTCCGCTCCTTCTTGCTTTACCTGTTGTAATCTCAAGGATTATTGTTTTGATCTTCGCATATCTTTTAGCCATTTTTTAACAAACTTTTATTTTTGTTAAAGAAACTATTATTGCAGCATCAAGTATAAAAACTATTTGTCTTTAGATTTCGCTGTTCATTGGTTCCTAAATCTTATCCGTTCTTTCTTCCTATGCATGAGCATTTTCACTCAAAATGAATTATAAATTAAAAAATAATATGAATTGGAGTCTCAAACATATAGTTTATAAACTAATTGGCATAAGGGAACTACTTAAAATAAAAAAAATGATGATTACAAATGGATGAAACAAGGTCACATATTATTCAAGATTTGGTAACACAACTTGAGAATGATGATTGGCTTGTGAGATATAATGCTGCAAAAATATTAGGAGATATTGATGCAGAAGAAGCTATCCAACAATTACTCGAAAAACTCGGCAGGGAAGACAATCGGGATGTTCGTAGGAGAATAGTCCAATCTTTGGTCAAAATTGACCTAAATATAGTGATTCCTGACTTGATTTGGATTATGAAAAGTGATAGTAGTATGATGGTAAGATATACTGCTGCAAGAGCATTAGGTCGAATGGGTGCAACAGAAGCAATTCCACATATAATGGAGAGAATTGCTAAGGAAAAGAACAATGAAAGTATTTTCTGGTTTAATTTAGCTTTAGCAAGATTAGAAGAAGATAAGAAAGGACAAGGAATAAGAGCTATCGAAGAAATGAAGAAGAAGAAGCTACTGACTGTTAAGCAAGAATTAGAGTTCTCTAAATTTCTTAAGGAATTAAAGCAAAGGAAAAAAAGAAAGAAATGAATGTGGTTATTTACTAAAGCCACTTCTTTCTTCTAAAGAAAATAATCATACCAATAACGATAACGACCATAACACAGACAATTGATAAATAACCCCATTTCCAAGCAAGCTCTGGCATATTTTGAAAATTCATGCCATAAATACCAGCGATGAAAGTTAAAGGAATAAAAATAGTAGCAATAATTGTTAAAACCTTCATTACTTCATTCATTTTATTACTGACACTGGACATAAAAATGTCAATCATTCCAGAAATCATATCTCTAAAGGTTTCTATTGTATCGATGATTTGTATAACGTGATCATAAACATCACGAATATAAACACCCATGGATTCATTAATAAAATCAGAATCCATTTTGCTTAATTGACTTAGAACTTCTCGTAAAGGCCAAGTAGCTTTTCGAATTTTAATAATTTCCTTCTTAAAGTCATAGATTTCGTGTAAAATTTCAGGAGTAGGATTCTGAATTAAGGTTTCTTGTAAAGCGTCTAATCTATCACCATAATCCTCCAAAATATTGAAAAAATTATCAACTAAAACATCTAATATAACATAAACTAAATAGTCTACACTTAATTTGCGTATTCTTCCTTTACTACTCCTAATTCTATCATGAATTTGTTCAAATTGGTTAGGTTGTAGTTCTTGAAATGTGAAAACAAAATTTTTGCCAAGAATAAGACTTATTTGCTCTAATTCTAAAACCTCATCCTTATCATAGTTAATCGCTTTTAATACTATGAAAATATAGTCTGGAAAGTAGTCGATTTTCAATCTTTGATTAGTTGTATATATGTCTTCAACAATGAGTGGATGAATATTGAAATTATTGCCTATGTTTTTTAGAAGTTCAAAATCATGCGTTCCTACAATATCTACCCAATTAACTCGATTTGATATAAATAAATCTGCTAATTTATCAATATTCTTTAGTTCTTTTTCCTCAAAATTGTTCTCATTATAAGAAAAGAATCTAATAATAGTTTCTTTGGAGTTAGTTGTTGAATTACTATTGTTAGTGTTTTTTATATCTATAGTACTATCTTTTTGACCAATCAATTTTAACATCTTCAAATATATTAATTATAAATTATTATGCTTATTATTAATATTTTTTAGGGGGAAATATAAACAAAATCAAGGAATATTAATTAGCAATCATTTGAAATCAATACAAGAGGGAAATTATTACCCAAAGTAAAATCATTATCTGAATTAATAGAAAAATTAGGGAATAATCAATGGGATTTCTTTGAAAGTGAGAATTATAGAGACAAAGAATTATCAGCTAGAATAGTAAATCCAATTCCTGAGTTCATAAATCAGAGAAAGAAGTGGAGTCTTTTTGGGATTTTTGTAGGGTATATGATTATGAAATTTTTTAAGGATCGAATAATCTCCCCAAAAGCTCGAATTATTTCAAGTGTTCCATTGGCTGAAATTTCAATGATTAATCTGAATAAAATAAGTATGAGCAAAGAAGTGTTGGTGATAAAAGACAATGTAATACCGACACATGAAATTGAGAGCTTACTAAAGCAAGTAAATGGTTGCAAGGATACAAGGAAAAAACTTGGGAAGATAGCATTATTGATACTTGGCTATTATCTCACTTAGATCAATTTTATCGATTTCATCAGTATCCTGTTCTTACAACTTTCTCAAATAGCGAAGTACAAAGTGTCCAAGCATTTCTAAAACAACTAATTACTTGGTTGAAAAAAGAGTTTAACTCAGCAAAAAATGTCTTTCTGAATCCTAAATTAGGCATTAACAATGTTATTCGAGCTGACATTGACTTGATCATTGATGGTGTTCTCTGGGACATTAAAACGACAAAGTACCCGGAAAAAGCAACGAATTCCGAGATAAACTTCCTCTTCGCTTGTACCTCCTTAGTGCATTATCATAATCAAGAACAAGAAAGATTCTTTCCTTCAATTAACTCCATCGCGTACCTTTTCACGCAACAATTAACACATTGGAAGAAGGATATCAAGGATTATAGCTACAAAAAATGGGAAGAAGTCATTAGTAAACTTATAAAACTGACTAAGGATAATATGTGAGAAACATTCCCTTTTATCGTAAGTACTATTCTATAATTGAAGGAAGAAAATTATTTATTATCGCAAAAAGGTTTCAAGTAAAGAACAAGTTGGTCAAAATGCATTACATCTCTATTATTTTAGTTAGCATATCGATTGTCATATTCATTCTGTTTGTACCAATTTCCTATACCATGATTGGGGTTTGGTTATCTGAAGTGGGTTTATTCTTCATGGTTATTCCTCTAAGTTTAATCATTACTTCAATAGTGAGACTTGCTTTTTATATTCAAACTAAAACTTTTTCAGGGGATTTCTACTCGCTGTTAGTTATTGTTCTGATTAATATTTTTACAATCATTCGTTTACTGATTCCATTTTTTTACTTGCAAGCCACGAACAAGCAATCACAAGAAAACATGAAGAGATACTTAGGAGAGAATTACTTAGCAGAAATAGAGGAAGACATCGAAGTGAAATATTTTAAGAAAGTTCGATTCAATTTGTTTTCTTATTACATGGAAATCAGAAAAAAACAAGAAAGTAAAATTACTATAAAGAAAAATATTGAATATACAAAAAAGAAAAAAGCTAAATTTGGATATTTGAATGCCTACATTCCAAAGAAAAATGGCAAGTTTCCTGCAATAATCTTCCTCCACGGAGGAGGGTGGATTTTAGGATCAAAGGATTATATAACACATGAGAGAATAGGTAAATTGTTAGCTAATCTTGGGTATTCTGTGTTTAATATTAATTATCAATTAATTCCTATTAATTCACTTTTGAAAAATCGTTCAATACTGAAACATAAACCCGAAATGAATGAAATGGTTCAGGATTTAACGAAAGCAATTCAGTTTGTGAAAGATAACTCAATACAATATAAAGTTCATCCCGAAAAGATTTTCCTTTTTGGGAGATCAGCTGGAGGTCATTTGGTGCTGCTTACATCGTTTCTAAGGCAAGAGAAGGATATCCTTGGAGTAGTTGGCTTGTATCCTGTCACAGAGCTAAAAGGAATGTATCATTTCTTTGAACAAAAACACAAAATAACGTTTGAAGTAATAGATCAGTTGACAAAGGAGAAGGAAAAAATGAATGAATTCCACAAACTTTTTTCTCCCATAGAGTATGTAACTGAAGACAATAAGGAGAACATTCCACCTATTTTTCTAGCAACTGGTTTAAGGGATCATTTGGTTAATCCTGAACAATCTGAGAAACTATTCACTAAATTACAGGAATTTGGGTTAACCAGTGTCTTATTAAAACTTCCATGGGCAAATCATACTTTTGATGTAATCATAAATGGCCCAGGAGGACAATTAGTCTTTAAATACTTATCACAATTCCTCGCATGGGTTTTAAGTACAAAGAAGAAATCCTCTTAGTTCGTTAATCTTTATAAGTCAATCTTACTGAGAGTTACTACTTTGCTGAACAATTGTTTTTGGTTTGATTCTCCAGATATTGATGAAAATTTCAACAAAGAGAATTATACCCAAAATAACATATATTATCCTTGAAAAATCCGCCATATTCCAAGCGTAAATATACTTAGTTGGTTCTAAAATGTTATTGACTTTGAAGACTGCAGCAAGAATTCTTACTATAGTTAGGGGGAAAATGAAAAAAGGAGTTATCAATATTCTAGACATCCACCCTTCAATTTTTCTTAGAGACCAGAAACTGATGCTTAACAACAACATTGCCAAAGCTAAGGGAATAAGCTCGGCGAAAGGCATTGCAATAATAATTAGTTCAGTCCATAATTCATAAGGAAATGATTCAGATATTGGGATAAAACTAGCTATACCCCAGGCAATTAGTATTACAATCAATAATACAATCATTGATGAGAGAATTATAACAATCCTCTTCAAATTTCGCTTAAGATTTGTTTTAGTAAAATATTCTCTTAAACCCATTAATCCATAGCAGAACATTGCAAATGCAATAATTTCCAGAATTACTTGACTAATGAAAAGAACAGGTATATCCTGAACAACAAATATGTCAACCCATATGATGCTGGTTATTAGTAATAGATATCTTAGAATGAAGATTCCTATTGAATAAAGTAAAATTGTTTTTATTTGACGTAATTTTTGTAGATTCTTTTTAGGCCTATCTTTATTGTAATTTTCCATGTTGTTTAGTCCACAAATTCATTTTTACTATTTAATTTTCTAACTGATTTTATGAAATTTATATTAAAAAGATTTCATACTGTACTTTATTTACGAACAATTTTTTAAATATAATTGCTAAAATATTTAATTGGGAAATAATATGGCACTTCAAGATTCGGAGATAATACAATTTATATGGACTTGGCTACAAGAAAATTATAAACAACTAATTGTAGCATTAGTGGTTATCCTAGTTTCAACTTTATTCATGATTTTCTCCGCACGTTATATTAAACGATTAGAAAAAAGAAATAAATTAACTGAAAACTACAGTAAGGTACTAATTCGTATTATCCGAGTCATATATTCGTTTGTTTTTCTATTTAGCATTCTGATCGCATTTAATGTAACTGTTGGAGCGATAACCGGAGCTGTAGCATTATTGGGAGGTACCATTCTTGGTTTTGCAGCGATAAATACTATCGGCAATGCTCTAGCAGGTTTGATTATTATGATTAGTAAACCAATTCATATAGGTGATAGAATTTTTTACAATGAGCAATTCGCTGATGTACAATCAA
>JABLTI010000122.1 GCA_013166835.1 Promethearchaeati archaeon
AAGTATGAATATAAGTGTAGTTTATTTGCGAAAAAGCGAACTATATCACCGTTACCGCTGGATATTCGGCAGGTATCAGATTCTTGTAAACCAATAATATCAGCATCAATTTCCCTTAAATCCGCTAGAATTCCGGTGAAATTGAATTTCCCATCTATATCAAATCCTTGTTGTATGTTAAATGTTACAATTTTCAAAGAAGTAGCAGTTCCTGAAGGTTCAGAAGGAAATGGTGAGGTTGCTATTGCACCCACTATTGTTCCAATGAAAATTACTCCAATTATTGATACAAGAATTTGTTTTCTTAATTTTGATTGAATAAATGTCTGACTAAAATTAATCGTTTCTTTCTTAACAATCAGAATTGGTAGAACTGCTGCTAAAGCTACAAACATCATTACAAACCAGTGTTTGTTTCTAAAGAAAGGTCCAACAACAGGAATATAATCATATGCTATTGTGAAGATAAAACTGAATATTGTTAAAAGAAAGAAGAATGCTCCTATTAGGAAACTTCCACCGATTTTTCTCATTGTTGGTTTACTCTTAATTAATTCTCGAACTAATAATGTAAAATCAATCAAGATTATTGGTGAAAGAACAATCATAACATAAAGGAATATTTGCCTTAGAACAGTATATTGTGGTTGATAAATTACAAATATAATTGTGAAAACAATAACAAATAAACTGTTCCATAACCAAAGAATCCAAGATTTTAGTTTACTTATTAATTGAGGTTTAACAATTCCTACAATAACATATGCAACAATCATAATCATTAGTAAAATAACAATTCCAAGATAATTTCCTTCAACCGATCTCGAAATAACAGAGGGACTACTAAACGAATAATAAATCAATACTAAGATACTGATTATTCCAATTGATAATCCCAATATTTTCCAAAAGTTTCCTTTTGTGTTTTCTGAAAAAGTTTCTTCATTGGATATATTATCCTCATTTATTGTATCAGCATCTGTTGGTTTAATTGAGGATTTCTTAAGATAACCAATCATCAAAATTGTTGCAATTACTCCCAAAATCCAACCGAAAACTTGGAACCAACTAAAGGTTGTGATATCGAGAGTTGATCCAATTGTTCTAAAGAGAATTGAGAGAGCTAAACCAACCGCCAATCCAATTCCTAAATTCAGTGCCTTTCTTTCCTGGTTTTTTTCTTCGTTACTAGTTTTCTTAGCGAGATAAGCTGGGAATATAATCAGAAAAGCCCCTACTCCTATTCCAGCAATTATTGCTTTCACAGCAGGGATTTTAATCAAAGTTTCAATCAATCTACTAATAATCATAACTTCTCCAAGAATTACCCATAAAATATCTGAGAAATTTTTGAAGAATAATAACACTATAGATGAGAATAGTAGCAAAACAATTATCACATAACCATTCAGGGATTGCGTTAAGAGATTAAGTGCAAAAATAGAACTTATCAAATCTGTGATTAATTCAAAGAAAAATAAAAATATTATGCTCAATAAAATTATATCAGAGTAACTTTTCTTAAAAAAGAATTTAAAGACAGCCATTTCGATCTCCTGTTTATACCATAATATTATTTTCTTCCAAAAGATTAGTTTTTCTCTATTTTGTGAGATTTTTTGGTTTAAAATTATACTATAAAAAAATTAGAGGGAATGATTATTCTTCTTTTCTCTTTTTTGAAAACAATTTCAAGAAAAAAAATGTTTATCGTATGTCTAAAGATTTAGTGAGCTTGTGTTCTGTTGTTCAAGGTTTGAATTTATCCCAGAAATCTTTAGGTGGATGACGCAAATCATAATCAATCCGTGTATCATGAATTACTCGAGAGCAATAAGGATCCCCTTGAGCAATCGTATGCTCCATTGTTAAGATAAAATTTTCATTATGGAATTTTGCAGACTCATAATCACCATAGCAACAAATGTAATACTTTAATTCTGGATCAGGTAAATCTTCCAGGACATCGACCCACATGCAATTTTCATTTTTGTATGCGTATTTTCCTTCATTGATGAGACCAGTGACTATTACCCAATCACTTGGCACTTCTTTCGGTTCAATCCGTTTCTCAAAAAGTGTTTTTATGTCAGGATAATTATTTTCTCTGGTTTTTTTAGCTTCAATATAGTAATGAGTAATATATTGCTTGTAGAGTTTAATTGCTTCTTCTCTTCCTATTGTTTCAATTAATGTTAGCAAATTGTAATACCTAGGGTGTAGAAAAGAAAGCAAATGATTTCTATTTGGAACTTTGATTTTTTCTTTCTTCCAGTCTGTACTACCGGGAATCTGATTTAATTGTAAGAAGTAGTTTAGACTTAGTTTTGATAGTTCAGTATACTTTTTTAGTAGTTTGTAGTCTTCAAATACTTCATTTAAATCTATTTCTCTCTTAGAGACCAGATCTTCTTTTACCATTGTTTTGTATTTCTCTGTTAAATTGCTAACAAATTTCTCAATTGAATCTGGATTGTTCTTCTTGATAAATCCTAAAATGAAATTTAGCCTTTTCAATGGTTCTCTTCTAACATAATCAAATGGTTGAACTTCTACAGGTTTTTCTAAAACATCTGGATTCAATTTACCTAAACGATACTTTTTCATTTTGATTACCCATTCTCTGTAATTGAAGAAACAAATATAAAAATTCTCATGAGTTGAGAAATTAACTGTAGTTTTAATCAGAATTTCAACCTAAAACTGCTTTTTTTTCGAATCACAAAAAATTTATGATTAAATAAACAAAAGGACTGTGTGAATTGATAAAATGCTACTAGCAATAACTATTATGGAACTAACTATGGCTGCAGTGTGGTTATTTCTCATTGTTTTCCTCTCTTCCTCCTTTTTCGGAGCTTACATATCAGAAATTAGTTTGTGGTTTTCATGGATTCCAATAGCAAATATCATCGTTGCTATACCATTTATGATTCGTTTCTCTCAAGAACCCCAGCCTAATATTGATTTTATACTCTTGATTGTTAGTTCCTTAGCCTTTTTGGTGACATTCTTACGTATAATGATTCCATTCCTCCAAGTTCGCAAAACAAATACTGAATTTGGTGAAGCGATGAAGAGTGCTCTAGGTGAAGATTATCTTGATAAAATTGATCCAAATATTAATTCTCGATTTTATAAGGAAGTAAAATTTAAACTGATTCGTTATCTTAGAGGTTCACAAATAAGAAAACTAAAACAGCGTGTGAAATCGGAAGAATCAATAACATATCGTTTTTTAAGAGATAAGGATCTTAAACTTCATGTATATTATCCAAAAAGAGAGGGCATCTTTCCAGTAGTTGTTTTCGTTCATGGAGGAGGATGGATATCAGGCTCAAAGGATGAGAAAAGTAATATTGCCGTTTGTCTGATGTTAGCAAATCTTGGTTATTGTGTCTACAATATTGATTACCGTTTAACACGTTTGGAGCCTTTCGCTAAGAAAGGCGAGCATCCACATGACCATCCTACTATTAGGGAAATGATTTCTGATGTTAGATCAGCATTATTATTTGCTAAAAGAAATGCTTCTAAGTATAAAGGCAATCCTGATGAATTCTTCTTATTTGGTCGCTCCGCTGGGGCACATCTTGTCTTATTAACAGCTTTTAGCTGTTTTGAAGATTTTTTCAAAATAGAAGGCATCCAATGTACAGAAAAAGATGTAGAGATTACTGGAGTAATTGCTTTCTATCCAATTACAGATTTATATGAATTTTACAGACTTTACGGATTAAGTCCTGTTCGATTGGCTATTGAGAAAACTGTAGGAGGAACTCTTGAGGAAAAAGAAGAATTATACAAGCTTTTCTCACCAATTAGTTACATTACAAAGGAAAGAGCTGCAAATATACCACCAATATTCATTGCAGCAGGCAAACAAGATAAAATTGTGAGTGTTAAACAATCTGAAGAATTATTTAAGAAACTGAAGAAATATGATCTTACAAGTGTTTTATTGGAATTGCCTTGGGCTAATCATATTTTCGATTTTGTTATGTATGGTCCAGGAGGTCAAATTGTTTTTGAATATTTGACCCAATTTCTTGTTTGGACACTATCAATTAAGAAATTAAAGGAAGGAGTTGTTGAACATGAATAATACAGAAAAACTGGATTTAACTAAGATCACTATTGAGCAGTTTGATCATGATAATCTTGCAGAAGATTTCTGGGAGAAATACCACCTGTTTAATGAAAAATCTCACAGGGAATTATACCCAGATGACAGTTTGCCAAATAGAGAAGTTGCAGAAATTAGTATTCTAGAGGGTTGGCCCAATTATTACGTTTTTAGAGATATTGTTTACAAAGATTCTTCGAAAAAGGAAATAATTGCATATAGTTTTTTTGCCATTAATAGAGAAGATTCTCCGAGTTATGAAGACAATAAGCAAAATAGCTTTATCTACATTTTAGTAGATAGTCGATATAGAAGACAAGGCTTAGGGAGTTTATTATTTGAAGCTATAATTAAGAAAGTGAAAGAAAAGGGGTGCAAATTCACTGAAACTGATACTTTCTATGATTCCGGGAGAACATTCTGTAAGAGATTTGGTGGCAAGCTAATTAACGAGCACACAGAGAATCGTCTTCATATGGAGGAAATAAATTGGGAGCTAATTAATGAGTGGAGAAACAAAGGGAAAGAAAAAGCTCCAATGGTTATTTTAGAGAACTATTTAATAGTTCCAGAAAAGGATATTATTGAAATTTGTGAATTGGAGACTATCCTTGAGAGTCAAATGCCAACACTTGATGGCCAAGATAAATGGACTGATGTTTACACTCCGGAAAGGAAGCGAGAAATTGAAAGAATGCGGCAAAAACAAGGATACATTAACTATACAATAATCTCTAGAGAATACAATGGAACTATTAGTGGTATGACTGAAGTCCGATATTCCAGAACAGATAGACCTGAGAGAATTCATCAAGGTTTAACTGGTGTTCTTGAGGAATACCGTGGCAGAGGGTTGGGTAAATGGTTGAAAGCTGAAATGTTGATTTATATCGAAAATCATATTCCAGATGCAAGATTCATCGTTACTGGTAACGCTGATCATAATGCTCCTATGAATTCAATAAATGAAAGATTAGGGTTCAAGCCCTATTACTATGAATCGAGTTTCAAATTTAGACTCACGACTGCGATAAAAAGAATGAATAAAATGACTTGAAGAGCTATCAAATCATTTTTTGTTATTTCTTAGATGAAAAGGTGTTATCGTATAACCAGCCTTCTCGCTCTAATATTTTATCAGGCATCTTTAGTACTTTCAGAACTCCGTGTTTGCAGACAAAAGTGTGTGGTAAAGGTCCAAGTAATTCACCCATTGAATGAGCTACGAGTCTTTTTGTTGATTCAGTACTTAGAACTACTTTCTTTCCTCTGTATTCGTGGACTTTTGGATGTGATAAGTGAGAACCATCACTTAATTTTCTCGAGGTAATTAAAGAATCTAGAATTCCTGTATCTCCAACAACAACTATGTCTAGTAATCCATCATCTACTATTGCATTTGGAGCGACAAATTTTCCATTCCCAACTCTTTGACCGTTGCCAATGGATGTAATTAATGATTTACCATCAATGACCTCTCTTCCATCATCGATATCAATATGCATGTGTCGTGGCCGATATGTGAAGAATGATCTCATTAAGGCAATTTGATATACAATTCTTGTTTTTTTACCGTAAGTCCTATCTGCTACTACAGAATCAATTCCAGCTCCAGCAACGCCCATACAATATCTTTGACCATCATCAATTTCTATACAATCAATGGTTCTTTCTTCTTTAGCTTTCAGCATTTCAACGATATCTTCGATTATATTTGTCTGTCGAATATTGAAAGCGTTATCATTTCCTCTTCCAACTGGAATTATACCCATAGTGCTTTTGAAACCTGTTTGACCAATACCTGTGACAACTTCGTTAACTGTTCCATCGCCACCATAGACAATGAGCAAATCATGTTCATCTACTGATCGTTTCACAATTTCTACAGCATCATTTACTCCTTTTGTCCATTCAACTTCAAAATCGAATTTTTCATCTTTTAAGATCTTGACTACTTTTGGCCACATCTTTCTTGCTTTACCACCAAAAGAAATGGGATTACAAATAATTTTCATAAAAATCTCCTGTTTTTGACGAGTCTAATTAATTGGATAATAACTTTTATACTGAGTATTTCGAGTTTTATAGTTATTTCGGTTTTTGACTCGATTTTAGTTTAATTTTTTTTATAACACTTCATTTAATAAGACATTTAGCTATAAAAAAAATAGTAATTTAAATAAAGTAAATTTACAGAGAAGATTATAGCTGGGGCAATTCCTATGTTTGAAAAATACCTTGATGACAAGAAAGGTGAAGATGAGAATATTCCTGAAGAAGGTGACAATTATATAGCCGTAAAGAAGGCAAGCAAAGTTTCTTCAGATTTTAAACAGGAAATTGAGTTGGATCCTAACAGCAGCTTTGATAATCTCATTGGGAAAGGGAATACATACTTGGAACATTATGAGCTAGCAAAAGCTCTTAATCAATATGAAAAAGCATTGGCATTGAACTCAAAGGATCCGTTAGCACTAACTAAAATGGGAGTTATCTATAGCTATATTGGCAAATTAGATAAAGCAATTGATTATTATAAGCAAGCATTAGAATTTGATTCAAAACATCTTGACGCTTTGGTTAATCTAGCTATAGCATTTATCTATCAAGGAAAATTTAAACAAGCTATTACCAATTTGGAGAAAGCTATAGCAGTAAATCCAAATCATAGTGATATTTGGTTTTATCTTGGTAATTGTGTGAAAAGCATTGGTGATTTAGAGAGAGCTATCACTTGTTATGAAAGAGCAGTAAAACTCAACCCTAATGATTTTAAGAGTTGGTCAAATCTAGCATTGTGTGTATTAAACCAAAATAAAACAGATAAAGCGATTGAGTACTATAAACGAGCACTTTTGATAGAACCTAAGGATTATATTTCTTGGAATGGTCTTGGCTTAGTTTATATGGAGTTAAGGGATGCAGAAAATGCTATCAAAAATTTGAAAAAATGTTTGAAGCTAAATCCAGCATATAGAGCAGCAATTTTGAACATTGAAACTTGCTATAAAGTAATAGGAAAATTTGATGACGCTTTGGAATACATTGAGCAAGGATTGAAAATAAAGCCTGGAGATCTTGAATTACTTTTCCGAAAAGCTCAGCTCTATCAGATGAAACAGAATTTTCCACTAGCGCAAGAAACTTTTGAGCAAATTATCAAAATTGATAAGAATGATTTTCCATCTTGGAACAACCTTGGGAATGTCTGTCTCGGGCGTGATCATAAAGCTCCAGACGGGACTTTCATGAACCGTGATTCCATCGCCCTCGACCTCAATGATTTGCCAGTAGTATGTCGTACCGGCAGCAAGGCCGTCCGGGACAGGCCTTCCTTTTATACCAATCGCAAGAGTCGTTCCGGTCTGGCTATCCTGGTATTGAAGTGCATCCGGGTCTGTACCGAAGTACACATCGTGCATGGCCGCACCCGGTCCGGCAGTCCAGCTTAACGTCTTAGATGTTCTCTCAATGATGGCACCATCCGCCGGGTCAGGATCCGAAGCTTGACCGGATGGAGTCGTAAAGCTCGACAAGGTTCCGACGAATGTCGTCCCATCTTCCTCGATCGCATCGACCTGCCAGTCGTAAGCAGCGGCGTATGCAAGGCCGCCGGGATCGAAAGATGTCTCGGCCTGGTTGCCCATGTACTCCATCGCACCGGCCGCTCCGAAGTACACATCGTACGATGCGGCGGTAGCTCCGGCTTTCCAGCTAAGGACAGCATCCACGGGCACATCGACGGCGAGATCGGCCGGCTCGGGTTCTGTAGCCTCAACGATAACGGTCGTAAAGCTCAAGACAGCGCCGGCGTGTAAATTGCCGTCGGCGTC
>JABLTI010000123.1 GCA_013166835.1 Promethearchaeati archaeon
TATACACCACTACGGTGGTAACTAAAACGAGAATGTGATTGATTTGGACAAAAAATATTGTGTGAGTTGCGGAACAGCGGTAACAACTGCCGACGGGTTCTGCTTCAAGTGCGGTGCAAAAATAGAGAATTATAAAGAATTAAATGAGTCTTCTGGAAGTGTAAGAATCATAGCAGAAAGACCATCCGAATTAGCCGATCAAGATTATGTAATTAGGAAGAGACGTAAACCAAAGAAGAGTCGTAAATCACTTTTATTAATCCCACTTATTTTGGGTGCCATCATAATTCCAGTAATAATAATGGGTTCTATTTCATCAATTAGAACGCCAATAGGAACACTCACTTATGACGTTCCCACAACAGGAATTACCGAAGTGGACTTGATAATTGACAACAATGTAGGATCTGTAAACATAGTTTATGATGATAGTATAACAAACTTGTTTGAGTCCTTCATAACAGTCAGAGGTGGGATAAAAGCATCAATGGATGATGCTATAAACTTCGAGCATGAAGTTGTTGGTGAAAAAGTTATCATTTCTTTTATTGATGACGCTATCTTCATGAGTTTTCTAAATTTAAAATCCCTTTCCTATGATATTGACATTTGGATAAATCCAATTGCTGTCGTCGATTTCAACATTGAAACCTCAACTGGAAGTATTTCTTGTTCCCTTGATGGTAACGACAATTTATTGATTACAGAAGCATTTTTCTCATCCTCAACAGGTTCTGTTAATTTCATTAGTGGTACTATAGAAAACACAACAATAGGTGATATTTACATTGAAAGTAGTACTGGTAGTCTCTTATTCGACTTCAGATATTCAACTGATGCAAGTATAACTGATTTAATAATGGATACTTCAACAGGCAGTGTTAAAGCTTATCTTGGAGAAACAATGACAGTAAATTGTACAGATATTGACCTTTCAACATCTACTGGGTCTATTGTATTAGAATATACAAATATCATCCAACTCGGTGATCTAGATTGGAATATCGCTACTTCAACTGGCTCTCTAACTTTTGTTTTCGAGCAAACTATCTTACCAGCAAATAATTGTTCTTCTACATATGATCTTGAAACATCTACAGGAAGTATAACAGTAAATTGCGTAATTGATACAGGTATTGGCATAGAAATGAATGCTGATACAAGTACTGGTGGCATTCACCTTCCAAGTGGAGGAAGCTATTACTCATCTCCAGAATTTTCCCTCAAAACCAGTCAGTTTAGCTTCACATTATTAACATCCACTGGAAGTATAACAGCTAGTGTCTATAATTAGATGAGTTGAAGGAGCATCCCTCCTCCTTTAACTCATTCCTCTGTTTTTCATGATTTGTCTAGAATATCAAAAATTATTGCCATTGCTGAATAAGCTTCGTTCTTTCTTTCAGGTATTGGTCCCCAACCTCGAGAATCACTATTTTCCATAATTCTCAAGTATGATTCTAATTTTTTCATTAGTTTTTTATCCCAATTTCGAGTTCGCAGTATTGAATAAATCTCATTAGCTCTTCTAAGAAATTCAGTATTATCTTCACTATCAGTCCAAATTCTAAAACTCGTATCAGGTGCCCAAGAACCTGTACTAAGGTATGTTGGTTCTTCTTGCCAATCTTCATCTGGAATTTGTGTTGGTGAGGTGATCCTAATGCCCATTTTTGTTAAGACATTTAGGAAATCGATTAAAGATTTAGGACTCGCTGGGCTTGCTCCTAATTCACGATATCCGAAGAATTCTATATCACTAGTATAAAGTGGTAAAATCTTTGTATCTACCTTCTCTATTAGCTTCAAATGCTTCTTTACATCGTAAATCGGCACAAATCCTCCTACTGCAAGCTGAGTTGTGTTTGTCCAACTGACAGAGCTGAGATAGGCTTTGATAGTATCTTCATTGCTTATTGTTACTCTTCTCAGTGGTTCGGTATGCTCAAGATTTGCTTGTTTGAGCAACTTCATTGTTTTCAGATATTTTCTCAGTTTATTAATACCTTTAGCCCAATAAGCTTCAACTAGGAACTCAGTTAATGTTTGTTCTCGTATTTCAAAGGGATTCGCATCATTACCAAAGAACTGAGATAATTGATAGTGCTCATAATCAACAGATGTCCATTCAATCCCTTCTTTTTTGATTTGAGATAGAACAGTAGGACTAACAGCAAGTTCAGGAGGCCAAATTCCTTTTGGTTTTTTACCAAAAATTTTCTTGAGTAGAGCAATGTGATCTTTTAATTGAATAGCTACTCTTTCTCGAGGTAAAAGTGGTAAGATAGGATGACTGTATCCTGTAGCTAGCATTTCAACAACATTAGCTTTCACTAATCTCTTAATGCGATCAATTAATTCGGGATAGTTTGCTGTCAAATACTCAAAAGTATGCCCTGTTATATTGAAGCAGATAGTTCCAATAAAACCATCTTCTATCGCTGTTATCATAGGTTCGTATGATAGCTCAACAACTTTTGTGAACTCACTTCTCGGAAATTCTGCATAATCAGTATTCCAATGCAGAATCACACTTGCTTTTTCTATCAAAGTTTTATCCTCATTCTACTTTCTGTTCTTTTGCTTTTTGATATTTTTCCCTCATTTGTCTCTAGATCATCATCAATCTTTTATTCATTGTCAACACTAAGATAATGGAATAATTAGATAAGTTTGGAAAAATACTGTATTCATATTTAAGCTATCTGTCTGTAAAATCTAATCTAGAACGTTTAGAAATGAATATATTCTAAAAGTTTAAACTGATTATTTGTTAGAGGTTCCTCTATGAGTAAAAAACTAAAATCAAGGATAGTGTATTTCGCAGTAATCATAAGTATCCTTAGTCTAGTCTTTATCCCGATGACTAATGCAGTTGCTCAAAACCAAAAAATACCAACTTATCCTGAGAGCTCCTCTGACCATCATCTTTTGTTGTATGAATTCTCACATTTTTACCAACCAATATACGTTAATTATTCGGTTTTAGATCTCTCATTCCTCTTGCTTGGTCCACAAGCGAATGTTTCTACTCGAGTCTATGTTCATTACTCTCAGAATCAAGTGGATTGGACAACAGTCGAGTTTGCAGATCTTGAATCCATAAGTACAACTAGTGCTATGTTTCAAGGTTTAGTAGGACCGTTTAACAAAACAGGCGAATACTATCTCATAATGAATGCTACTCGAGGAACTGTAACTGAGTTAGCAAGATCCTATTATAGAATTAATGTTGTTTCAGTTCAAGGCTTATTATTCATCGATTTAACCTATAATGTTAGAGTGTTAAATACAACTGAACAATTCGCAGATTTATGCATTAACATCTTAGGTGATGTTAAGAATACTACAGTAGAAGCATCTTTTGATCAACAAGATACTGATGAAGAACCTTATCTCCTAACTCCTTATCTGGGTTCAAATCAGAAGTATAATCTAACAATAGGACCAATAAATAAATGGGATAATTTTGTACAAATCTCCTTATCGGCAAATACAACAAGTGGTACCATGTATACGAATACAGATTTCTTCTTCTACAAAGATTACGCTCGAATTAAAGAAGATTTTTGGCGCGGCAAATTCCCTGCGATAATGATTGGTGGAGGAGTAGTAATAGCTGTCTCTATAATTTTTATCCTCTCTAGAAGAGGCCCACCTAGAACGTTTGATGAAACCAAATTAGAAGGTAAGAAAGAAAGAAAAAGAAAGAAGAAAGAGAAGGAAGAATTATAATTTCTCTTTTCTTAAATCGATCAAAGCTTCAGCTTCTGGACCAGTTCCGACGAATGTAACGGGAATACCTGTTTCTTTTTCAACATTAGCAATAAATTCTAGAGCCTTTGGTGTGAGACTATCAGCTGTATCAGCACCTGCAATTTCAGGGAAAATAATATCTAGCTTTGTCAAGGCAATCTGAGTTGCACCATTAAGCCTAATTGTTTTGCGAGCTACGTCGAAATCAATAGGTGCTGATCGTCGTTCTCTACCAGTTACTGTTCCATGTTCAGTCCATCCACGTAACTGCATTTCTTTATCTGATAATGTACCAGGCATAGGTCCTGCTCCCACACGAGTCATGAAGGCTTTAAAGACAATAATAACTTCATCGACTTTGGTAGGACCAATACCAACATCAGAGCAAAATTGTGAAGCGGAAACATCTTTACTTGTAACAAAAGGATACGTTCCATGAAACAATGATAACATTGTTCCTTGAGTGCCTTCTATAATAACATTTTTCCCACTATCAATGGCTTCATTGATTTCCTTAGAAACATCGGTTAAGTAAGGTTGGAGCTCATGGAAATCTTTTGCTAGTTTTAAAACTCTGCGAGCGCGATCCTCATTTGCTGGTCCACAACCAGTTCCAGTAGTACCAAGCTTCTCACTCATGTGTTTATTTTTTTTATCAGCTTCCTTGTGCTGAGACTCAATGATTCCTGTATGGAAATCCAAACCAATACGATCTGAACACCCGGTTTCTTTAATTTCTTTTAGGAAAATCTCAGGATCAGCAAGAACTCCTGCACCAATTAGTAATCTGGATTTCTTACTAGTGAATCCACTGGGAATCATTCGTAATCCGTATTGTTTCCCTTCAAAAACTACTGTGTGTCCAGCATTTGTTCCGACACCACCACGAGCGATGATAGCAGGATCCTCAGAATAAGCGATATAACTGATAATTTTTCCTTTGCCTTCGTCACCCCAAAATCCGCCAACAATAATTGTAACTGTCATTATGTAAAGTCCTAATTTTTTATACAACTGAATGAAAATTTCTCTGCCATTAATAAAGCACTATTGTTAACACAATAATGCTAATCAAAAAATGATGGATTATCTACAAAATGTTGATAGCAGATTTATAAAGAAAAAGAACTAATTTTTCGAAAAATTAATAACTGTTAAAAGTTGGGAAACAATTATCTAGCAATAGTGAGTCTGAAACCGGTCTTTCCGAAACCATTTCTTAGACGTTCCCTCCCTAAATAGAATTATAAGAATTTGTAAAAAGAAATAAGGAAGAATGTAAAAAATGTCCCAAATTGTACCTAAAAAAATCGCGGAAAATATCTATGAAATTCCAAAAAGCACAAGAAACTACATGAAAGTTCCTGCTAGGATTTTCGCTAATGAAAAGATAATGCGAGCAATGGAACAAAAAATGTTGACACAAGCAACACATGTAGCTTGGCTACCTGGAATCATAAAACACGCCTTAGTTTTACCGGATGGACACATGGGTTATGGTTTCCCCATTGGTGGTGTTGCTGCAACTGATTATGATACCGGTGTGATTAGTCCTGGTGGAGTGGGTTATGACATTAATTGTGGAGTTCGTTTAGTAAGAACAAATTTGCAAAGAAAAGATGTTACACCTCACGCACAGAAGCTTTCCGAGGATTTATTCAGAAACGTCCCATCTGGAGTTGGTTCGAAAGCAAAAATGCATCTTAGTAGATCAGAGCTTCACGAGTTACTCGCTGAAGGCGCTTCTTATTGTGTGAAAAAAGGCCTTGGCTGGGAAGAAGATATTGAGAATTGCGAAGAAAATGGGGCGTTAAAAAATGCTGATATTGAGACTCTTTCCGATCGTGCTATTTCAAGAGGGATGCCACAAGCAGGTAGCTTGGGTAGTGGAAACCATTTCCTAGAAATCCAATACGTTGATAAAATCTACGATGAGAAATTAGCAAAAGCGATGGGTGTCGTACAAAAGGATCAAGTTATGGTAATGATTCATACTGGTAGCAGAGGATTAGGACATCAAGTATGTTCTGATTATCTTAGAATCGTAGAGCGAGCTATGCCTAAGTATAATCTTCATCCTCCAGATAGAGAATTAGCCTGTGTTCCAACACTAAGCGATGATGGACAAGCATACTTCAATGCAATGGCTTGTGGCGCTAATTTTGCCTGGGGGAACAGACAAATGATCCTACATTGGGTTCGAGAGACTTTTGAGCGACAATTCAAACAATCTGCAGAAGACTTGGATATGGGTTTAATCTATGATGTAGCACATAACATCGCGAAGAAAGAAGAACACACCATTGATGGTAAGAAACGAACCGTTATTACTCATAGGAAAGGAGCAACCAGAGCTTTTCCAGCTGGTCACAAAGATATTCCTAAAGCCTATCAATCAATTGGTCAACCCGTAATTCTCCCCGGCAGCATGGGAACAGCATCCTACATTCTTATTGGGCAACCCAATAGTATGGATATCACTTTCGGTAGTACAGCTCATGGTGCAGGAAGAGTGCTTAGTCGAAAAGCAGCTCTTAGACAATTCTGGGGTACAACTGTAAGAGACGAGCTTAAAGGCAAAGGAATCTTTGTAAAATCTGCAAATCCAAAAATCATTGCAGAAGAAGCACCAGGAGTCTACAAAGATATTGATGCTGTCGCTGAAGTTAGTGATAAAGTTGGTATTGGAAAAAGAGCAGTTCGATTAAAACCAATTGCTGTTGTTAAGGGTTAATCCCTTTTCTTCACTTTTTTCAAGAGTTATACTAACTCTTTTTTTTAATTTTCAATCCATCTAATGGATATTGGGGATTACATCATGCCAATTGTTATTCGTCACACACCATTATACGGATTTTTATGGCATATTGAGAAATATGCATCAAATCTAGAAAAGAAGATACTTGATTGTGGTTGTGGGGGACCTCTCCCACCTTTAGCTATGTTTTATGAACACGGATTTGAAGTTCATGGTATAGATATTGATAAAGGTAGATTAGAACAAGCAGAGAATTTTGGAAAGCAAAAAGGAATGAAACTAAATCTTATTCTTGGAGATATGCGAGAACTACCATATGAAGATGAATCTTTCAGTTTTGTATTTTCTTATTTCACAATTTTTCATTTAACTAAAGCAGATATAAAAATGGCGATGTCGGAAATGCGAAGAATCCTAAAAAAAGATGGTTTATGCTTCGTAAATTTCATGACTACTGAAGATGGGATGTATGGGGAAGGAGACGAATTAGTAAAAGGGGAATGCTGGTTAGATGAAGGCGGTGAGAAGATACTACATACCTTCCTTGATGATGATGAGTTACTGGAATTTACTGCAGGTTTTGAAATCGTTTCATATGATAAACGATTCATGCGTCGACCAAAGTGGTGGGGCGATTACCAAGGTTGCTATTTTGATTTAATCTTGCAGAAAATCTGAGTATTTAATAGAAGTATTTAATTAAATAAAAGTATCTAATTTTACTAGGTGTTTTTGGAAAATTGTCAGATGGAAGAACTCGATATTGCAAGTTTTGTGGTGAAAGAGTAGAATATATCGTTGATTTTAATGACTATTATTGTCGGTTTTGTCATTCTTATCAAACTCATTCTGAGTCTATTAAGGCTGGAGGAAAGAGTAGTCCAAAGTATAGTATAGATCCAAGTCCTCCCCCAGAAACCCCTCCCATTTTACCCTCAGCATGGCAAAGTAACATTCCTATGTTTAGACACAAGGAATACTTGGTTATGCAAGCATTCCTTAGCTGGGGACCAAAGTATGACATTTACAACGTAACCGGACATAAAATGGGAGAAATCAAAGGTAAAATTATTACATGGGGTGGTGAATGGACGTACTTCGATCTCGGAGGAAATCAAGTAGCAAAAGTAAAGGGAAATCCAACCCTGCTGAAAGTGCAAGAGAAGAGATTTAATATTCGGGATCATCAAGGTAATTTTAGAGGAGCAATAAAAAGCAAGTTCGGGTTTCTGAAAAGACATTGGGAACTATATGACCATAGAGGATCCCTTATTGGTCAACCAAATGAACAAATCTGGCTTAAAACAAACTTTCAGTTAGTCGATCAAAATGGACGTATAATGCTCAATGTAGATAAAAAATGGTTCACATTCAGAGATCAATTCAGAGTAATAGTTAGTGAAACAATTGATCCTCTTATTGCACTTGCTTA
>JABLTI010000033.1 GCA_013166835.1 Promethearchaeati archaeon
CCAACTGCTATGAGCAGCATATGCCACCATAGGATTGCTGGAACAGCAGCTAGAAAAGTGATGCCAATAATACCACCACTGCTAATGACTCCGCCGATTAAGGCTCCGAGTAATATACTGCCAAAAGACATAGTGTACACCGAATATCTTGAATTGTTTTAGCTCTACAAGTATTTAACATTTATTGAATGTTTAACAGCTTATAGGGATATGATATTGTGGGACTCTATTATTAAAAAACCTTCTTTTTCGACATAAAGAAATAACGATAATAAAAAAAAGAGAAATTACTTTTATTCAATAATTTCTAATTCTGTTTCCATAGGAATTTGTGTTTGATGGAATATAATATCAACAGCACAATTTTTCTCTGCAATATGTAATGCTTTTTCAAGTTTTACTTTTGAATCTTGAGATTTCACACAAACAGTAAGATGTATATCCGATAGATGAATATCATCTGATTTATTTGCTATAGCTTTTACCTCTAATTCTTCTATAGTGAGATGCATATGATCTGCAGTCATTTTGTATGTGGTACCTAGGCATGTCGCCAAAGCCATAACTGCCATTTCTAATGCAGTAGGAGCAGAATCTTCGCCACCAAATTTAGGTGGAACATCAAGTTCAAAATAAGGATGCCTACCATCATCTACTCTGAACTTATACTTATCAATCCATTTACTTGTAATTTCCATATCGAGCCTCCAAGCTCTCTAAGATAATAACAACTCCATTTTTATTAATATTAATCATTTACTTTCTATTACTATCAGAATAATATTATAAAGAAAACAATGAAAAACCATGTGAATTCTCTAACATTCTTAATTTTAAAATAAATTAAGATTCTTTTTTTTCAAATTTGTGCTGTTTTTTATGCATTTTCATTTAACAAAATATTTAATTTCTATGTTGTAAATAGAGAGAATTATGACAGCTGAAGAAGTAGAATCTAAAGATAGAAGCGGCTTATATAATGCCATCGCATACACATTAATTGTTTTTGGTCTATTATTGGTAATTGTCCCTGCTTTAATTGTACTAATTGAAAACTCATGGAATCTATCATCGATTACAATTGCAGATGTTGCTATTCTGTTTATTGTGTTATTCTTAATTGGCGCTGGTTTAGCAGTTTTAGGACTTATACTCTTAATAATTCTCATCTCCGTCGCTGCAAGCAAAAAACGCAAAATGGCTCCTAAGAAGGAGAAGAAGAAAAAGAAAGTGAAGAAAGTAAAAGAAGTCACCGAGGAAGAAGAAGAAGAAATTATGGAAGATGTCTTAGAAGAAGCTGTCGAAGATGCTTTAGAAGAGGCCATTGAAGAAGAAGTTGATGATACTGTTGATGAGGATGTAATCGAAGAGATCGCAGAAGAAATGGCTGAGGAAGTCATTGAACTAGAACCCGAGGAGGAAGCAGTCGAAGAAGAAGTAGAGGAAGATGAACTCACAGAAGATGAAATCCTTGATGATATTGAGGAAGCATTAGAGGATATTGATGAAGAGGATGTAAAAGCTCACGTTGAAAAAGGTCCTGAAGAAGACATAGAAATCCCTGATATTCCAGATATTGATGAAGTCATTGAAGAAAATGAAGAAGCTGAATAAGAAACTACTGAGACATAGGAATGAAAGCATAGTCATTAAATTACCTCTTTCCTTTTTTTATTATAAGTTACAAATTATTCAAATTATACTAAAACTAGAAAAGTTGGATAAATATTGTATCTGTAATATACAACGTTGGTTTCCATATGAATAGTAAAAGTCCTAGTCGGTTCATTCTAAAGTCAACAAATGAATTTGTGATATTATGGATGGTTTTAACACTAATATTCAATCTGGGATTATATCTAATAGTTCGATATCTGGTGGATCCAAGAGTACAAAATCTGAGTTTAACACCAGATAGAATTGAACTTTATTCAAAATTAGTTTGGGCTGGCTTAATTTTAATTATGTTCATTATATTCACAATAGTTTACCTATTAATTAGTGCTCCAAGATATTGGGTTGATGAGCAAGGTATCGAGATTAGAAGTATTTATCGAGCAAAGAAAAAGATTGCTTTTGATTTTGAAGAAATAACTGAAGTCGAAATCAGACAAATACCATTAATTTCAAGTGCTTTTAATTTCGGAACTCTTGTTTTTTATAAAACGGATCAAAATGAAAAGAAACGTGTTGCTTTCAGATTTCTTGGTGTTAAATATCCAAAAGAAGTTTATCTTGAGATTATTGACAAGTTTGAGAATATAAAACAAAAAGAGATAACAGCTGAAGATTTACTCCTGTAAATCAGTAATTTTTCTCTTAAGTAATTTATTTCGTTTTCTTGCTCTAATTCTATCCAGAATTATCATTGGAAGTGAAATTACCGCTATCACTCCTGAAACAATTAGAATTAATCGCCAATAATCGCCAAACGTTGGTAAGTCAAGTGATAAACGAAATTCATTTGTCCAAACACCACTGGAAAATCTAATTCTAAAATATAATTCATAATTTGAATGACGCAAGTCAAGCCAAAAGCAATGCAAATTACCCGCATTGTCGCATTTTATGAGTGGATCAATAGTGGGATTGTTGGCTAGTGATACTCTCTCACTTGGTTGCCAATCACTATAGCCAACTCGTTTCTGAATATCTATTCCTTGATGATAAGAATATAATTCTCTTATTTCGTAAGCTACCCACAGATTGTTATCCAAATCTAAAGCAACAGATGGTATTCTAGCATCAGATGCACCTCCAGGTGGGCGCTCTGGTGGTATATAAGGTGCTGTAAAGAGTGGATCACTCCATGTTCCAGTAAATGATTTCCTAATGGTTTGTATGTTCTGAGTTCCAAGTTCAACTCCAGGATTAATAACTGTATAATTACTCCAAAAGATATTGATATCATTGTATGGATCAATTATAATTTCTGGATATCGACACCTATTACTTCCGTCCGTCAGAACTTCAATTGGGTCCATTGTTCCATTCCAAAAAATCTTACGATAAAGTATACGTTCTTGATTGAGGGGACCTTCTGACCAAACAAAATGAGCATTCCCTGAATCATCTAATACAAATTTACAATCAGTACTATTACCACCAGTTGGACCTGTTAACTTTGTTGTATTGCTCCACATTCCAGATGTATTATTGTAAACGGAAAAAAACATTTTATACGAATCTTCAGAATTATCTCTCCAACAGAGCCAGAGATCTTCATTTGTTGTATTTCTTACTAAAACAGGATCTTGATACTCAAATGTCTCATTTAATTGAACAACATTACTGGACCAAGATTTGTTAGAATACGGTTTTTCCATCATCAAAAGGCCACTATCAGCAGCTGTACTATAAGCAAGAATTAATTGTAATTGATCCGAAGCAGCAACCAAAGTAGGTCTGCCAATAATATTCAATGTGCTATTTTCCTCTATCACAATACTTGAAGTCAAATTCCATATGAAATCAGCACCTGTTACAATATATTCAAGCGAGTTATGAATTTGTATTTGCTTATTGTAAACAACATGAATGTTATTTGTAGAATTAATAGCAACTGCATATGATTGTATTTGTGAAGTATCACCAGCATTTGGATAAAGGTTAATTTCTGATTGTAGTAAAGCATTACCAAATATAATGGAAATATTGCTGATTAATAGAAATAAAAAGAATAGGAGAAACCGTTTTTTAGTCATTCTCAACATATGCAAGAATATTAACTCCAAGATAACTTACGAATAAATAATCAAAATTACTTATAATAAACTCATTCATAAGTTCAAAAATCCCTTTTTCTTTGTTTTTGTGTCAATCAATTGAAGGTATACAAAAATGATGCCACCAAAGAAAGGTTCATAAATGGAATCCTCCCATCTGTCTATTATTCAATAATTAATTGAATCTAATTATTAGGGTGAATAAATTGAAAAAAATGTTAAAAGTTATTATACCATTAGCTTTGATTAGTCTTTTTCTCTCCACACAATTAGTAACAGCAAATTTTGGTGTTGATATAGGTGATACTTTTACCTATGATTGTGTTGCTGCAGAAAGAACTATGACACTAGGATCAAATACTGGAACCGGTACAGGTTATACAGTAGATGGTCATGCATTTGCTGCAGGAACTTCTGTAGTGGTTGAAGTATTAGAGTTTGATGATTCGTTTTTTAATACAACTATCTACGAAATCCAAGCTGGAAGCTATGTAGAAAATGGTTCTAGCAGTACTTTTGGATTCCAATTAGGTGGCTTATTAATGACTGTTTTTCCAATGATATTTGCATTCGTTTTTGTTGAAGAAAGCGATTGGAATCAAACAGAAGCAGAAGAAGCACCTGGAATTTTATTAGAACCTTTTGTTGAACCAGAAGCTGCTACATGGACTTTGTTTTCAGACTTCGCAGCAGAAGTACAAACTGGCACTTCATTGCTTTCTGACCCAGCTATGACTGGACTCTCAATTCAAGCTGAATACACAGATAGTGTTTCAGAATTCTTCTTTGAATCATATTTAACTGGAACTTACAATGACACATTAGACAATGGTACTCATACATATTTAATCAATTATGATGTGGATCATCATTTCCAATTTGCTTTCAACAAGGCAAATGGTGTTATGAAAGGAATGCATGTAGAAGGTACAATGGAGGGTACATCTAATAGTACTGTCATTGAGTTTTCTTACGATATGCACACTGAACTCGCTGGTTATAATTTACCAAATTACCAATTTGCAGGCGGATTTATTCCTGGATTTGAATGGTTCTTGGTAATTCCTGCTCTAGGTCTTCTTGTTGCTTTACCAATTATAATAAGAAGGCGCAAATAGTTCTGAAAAAGAGTGCGTAGAAATTTTCTACGCATATTTTTCCTTTTTTTTTATTTTTTAGATTTTTTAGGCCATTTATCAACCATTGGTCGTGTATCTGGTGTTGCTAACCAACAGATTTCTTCATTGGGATAGGAACCATAACTTGGAATCAAACAGAGATAGAAATGGGTCCTGGATTAATGGGAATATACTTCTTAGAACCTGATGCTCTTAGCGAAATATTCGCTGAGCTTTCCAATGAAACCTATGTTTCCACTCAATTTTCAGATTCTGAATATACTTTCAATCAAATCGGTGGTCAATTTGATAATACAACTACAATTGCAGTCTTTGATTGGGTACTAGATATGGATTATGTAAATGCAACAGAAAGCACCAATTTCGGTGGCCTCTCAGACTCAAAATTGCTTTTAATACCAATACGGGACAAGTTAAAGGCTATAATTTTGACATGGATTACAGCGGAACTGTAGGAGGAACTACACGGCAAATCACCATGAATCAAAAAGTTGAAGAAGTCGGCTATGATATAGATGGATTCGCTTTTGGTGGTGGATTCATTCCAGGTTTCGAATAGTTTATAGCTATACCAGCACTTACAATTTTAGGCGCTATTGCTGTTATTGTTAGAAGACGAAAATAATTAATCATGAATTTAGCGTAGAGAAATTAATCTACGCTAACTATTTTTTTTATATTTAATCCTATTTAATTTATAAGCGAGAAAGATTCATAAGTAAAAATTGATTTCTGTTATTATATTTAAAATTCTTAGGTGAAAGATTTGAAAAAAATAATGAAAATAGGCATACCAATTCTACTTATAGTAATTATGCTTGCTCCTACCATGGTAAAAGGTAATTATAATGTGGCTGTTGGTAATTCCTTCACATATGATGTTGTTAAATCCAGTTGGGATGTAACAGCTGGTGCAAATTCAGCTTCCGCTAAAGGATTTGCATTTGAAGAAATGAATTATGCTGAGAAAACACAGTTCATAGTTGAAGTAACTGCAGCAAGTGCTGCTGGTGTTGATTGGGATCAAACTGTAGGATCCGTAACTTACGCTGGTAGTAATGGTGGATCTGACTTATTAGGAGTGTTCTTCTACATGTTTTATCCTTTATTATTAGCTGATATATCATCTGTCACATGGAATCAAACAGAAATGGATTTAGGACCTGAACTATTCCCTGTATACTTTGTTGATCCACAGTTATATTCAGAATTCTTCTATGATTTCGCTAATGATACCTATGTAACATCCTCAATATCAGATCCGGAATGGGTACTCACCACTATTGATGGAACTTTTGACAATTCTTCAGCAATAGCAGTTTTTGAATGGCATCTTGATATGACTTGGACTGATGCTGTATCCGGTCATAATTACGGCGGAACTTTTACTTTCATTTTTGCTTTTGATAAAACAACAGGTGCAACAAAAGGTTACTATTTTGATGTGGATTATTCTGGACAAGTAGACTTTACAGCTATATCAATTAAACACACTCAAAGAGTAGAACAAGTTGGATACAATTTACCTGGTGTAGGTTTCATTCCTGGATTCGAATGGTTCTTAGTAATTCCTGCATTCGCTTTACTTGTTGGTATACCAGTTATAATTAAAAGACGGAAATAATTCAAAAAAATAGAGTGTAGAATAACTTCTACACATTTTTTTTCTTTTTTTTTTTATTTATTAGATTTCTTAGGCCATTTGTCAACCATAGGTTGGGCATCAGGTGAGGCTAACCAACAAATTTCTTCATTTGGATATCTCAAAATTCCTTCATTTATCATGAAGACATACCCATCAACTTCTGTTTTAATTTCGGAATCATCTTTGATAGGTCGACCGAAAATATCTCGAGCAATAGCAACAACATCACCCTTTTTCACGAAATCTCCTTTCTTAATCTTGAGATCTATGATTGCCGATTTCTTTGTTCGAGGATGACCGATATATCTGACAGCTTCATTTTCAGCAATAACAGATACGGATGTTATTTTTTCTATACTTCCAGTCAACATTTTAGCCCATTTTAGAACATTAAATACTCCTATTGTTGCTGCGTCAACGACTTCTGGTTCAATATCTAGATACATTCCAAGTTCCACAGTAAATGAAGGTATTCTTAGATAATTTAGTGCTGCACCTGAAGTTGATCGATGAAGTTTCTTTTGGATATATCTCGTTGGTGTTGTTTCGCGAACGATAGTTAGACCAAAAGCTCGTACCATTTCTTCTGTTCGATTGTAAAGATCTTCTGCTTTCTTCTTATCATCTTCTATATCAGGATTATACAGTACTCTATCAAGAAAACTAAATGGAATGGATTTTATGAACGCATTATGTAAATCTAACAAATAATCAGCTGTTTCCTTTATTATCTCAAAAAGATTTTTCCAAATCAATTCTTGAACAGATGGATACAATTCCTCATTATCGAATCTCGTCAAGGGATCTATAATATGGGATTCTTTGTCTTCTTGATCAACTGATATTTTCACTAATTTTTCAGTCTTAATGGATAATTCCTTTTCTTTTTTCTCTTCATCGACTGTTATTTCACTTGTTACTATTGTTTCTTCTTTTGGTTTTTCTTTGAATGGATTACCATCAGGAAAAAGTCTATTCGGATCTTTTCTATCATAATATGGATATCTGGCTCTTACTCGAGAGCCTGCAGGATTTAGGGAAGGTATTGCTATTACAGTTCCTTTTAGTTCATCTAGATTTAAATTATCAATAACTCGATGAATTACTGGAATTCCAGTGTATTCATTTCCATGAATGTTTCCAGTTAGCCACAACGTAGGACCAGATTTAGTTCCTTGGGCAATAATAACTGGTAATCTTTCAATTGTCCCTACTGGGTGTTCTAGAACTTCAAGATAATCATACACAATCTTACCTTCTACTCCTTGTATATTTCCAACTTTAATCTCCTTCACAGTTTATTACTCCTATAGTTTAATTATCTTCAAGTTTAATATTATGAAGGTACTTTCTTTTAATGGTTTCTTCAATCAGCTTTATATCTTATTAAGAGGTTTCCAAGTTAAAGCAAAATTTTAATTTCATATGAAATTATGAAATATTAGATTAAATTATACATCTAAATTTGGTGGTAATATTTGAAACTTAACATCAAAAAAATCTCATTCACACTAATTCCATTTATATTAACATTCATAATCTGTAGTTCATCCTTTACTACTAAAACACAGGCTGCATGGGGTAGCATCTCTGGTACTTCTACAGAATATTTACTTGAAAGCTCTGTCTGGATAGTGAATATTAATAATCTGGAAGCAAGTGGTGATGGAGCTCCCTTTAATGGAATTAATATCGATATGAATACACGATACGATGTTGATGTTTTAGATGTTGATAATGTTTGGGGAGTAGATTTTAAGGTTACAAATCATACTAATGCCAATTCAAATGGTTTTATTACAACTGACATGTTCTTCTCTCAATTCTCTAAGTTCCTTTATTATCCTGTTGAGGAGTGTAATCGCTTAGTAAATTCAGGTTTTAATAAAGATGAAATAAATCGTGGACCACCGTTTATTCAGTGGTTTTTTGTAGAACCCGAACAAGATATTTGGGATTTCTTGGATAACCTTACAACTCTGGAATATCATAATTCACTTCCAAATTCATTATTATTTGATGCAATTTTAGAAGCAGAATTAGAAATTGTCGATAATCAAGTAATATTTGACATGTATATGCGTGGAACATATGAGAATGAATCGAGTAATACTTCCATTCAATTTGATCATATGATAAAATTTGTATGGGATAAAATTACTGGTATTCTTCTTGGATATAGAATTGCTACTTACATGTATGGACAATTCCAAGGTTATTCTATCACAGAAGATTTGCAGATAATTAATCGACAATCAGGATTCGATTTACCGAGATTTAAATTTATATCAGGTTTTATTCCTGGCTTTGAGTTTCTAATAGTGTTAATTGGTTTAGGTACGATTTTTGTTTCAAGAATATTTTATAGTAAAAAGAAACTTGTATTCGTACCTCAACATTATTAGCATTGTTTTGTTCAATAATTTCCTTTAATTCTTTTGCTATCTCAATATCTCGAGTGTGCCAAATGAATAATTGATCCGATATTGTATTTTTAGCTACAAATGGTGCCATGAATTTCAAATGTTTTATGACCTCTTCTCTACCGCGTATAGTTCCACCTGATGATACAACGCCATCTTCGAAATGTAAAATCGGTTTTATATTCAAAGCTTGGCCGAATAGTTTTTTTGCCCGACCAATTCTACCTCCTCTGTAAAGATATTCCATTGTATCTACAACTACAACAAGATTTGTTTGTGGTATGAGATTATCCAATTTAATTAATATTTCATCTTTTGTTTTCCCATTTTTTGCCATCTTTGCTGCTTCTAAAACTAATAACCCCAAGCAAATTGCTGTTACTTTTGAATCAACTATAGTTATATCCTTATTATCCACCATTGGAAGAACACTTATTGCACTCTGAATTGTTCCAGAGAGATCTTTTGAAAGAAAAATTGCTATCACTGATTTCGCTACTTTTGATGCTGCTTCAAAAGCATCCAAAAACGATTGGGGTTTTGGAATAGCCGTTGTTGGCATAACTGTACCTTTTTCTAATCGAAAATAGAATTCTTCTTTAGTGATTTCTCCTGAATCACCATATAGTTGAAACGCTTGGGTATCAAATAATACTTGAAAAGGAACAATAAAAATCTTATATTTATCAATCAAATCTTTTGGTAAATCACAACTACCATCTGTTACAATTGCTACATTTTGCATTTATACATCCTCTGGAATTGCTGGAAATAGTTACAACATAGATAATCGTATTTTATAAATACGTATCAATCGAGTTTTATTAAATTTAACTCAACAAAGTTAAAATAAGGTTTTCTATAAGTTGTTTACCAATCAATTCCAAACTTCTTTCTAATCAATTTTAGTTTCATTTGTGCATCTTCACTTAATTCAGCTTGGGGTTTCAAGACAGTGAAACTTTTCTCAGCAGCATTAACTTTTGCGTTAATAGTTTTACTTTCAATTAACTTAGTTAATGCGAATTCTAAAGTAAAATCGTCGCAATTAAATCTAGTACAAATGCTACCGAAAGGAATGACTTCATTATGTATTGCATATTCCAATAATTTTGGCAATTCTTCTGAAATAATCGTAATAATTTCTTTTCTTTGTTTTTCCATCTCTTTCTTCTGCATATCATCTAAAAATTGATCACGCACGACTTGAGCAGAAGAGATTTGTGATTGTTGTCTTTTATCCATTTCGTTTTGAATCAAAACATCTATTTCTGTGATGTTCAATTGTGCACCAAGACGATTTAATGAATCCTTCGATTCTGCTTTAACAGAATCTTCAGAATCATGGACATAAGCTTTCACAAGATGTTTTATTGCTTTTTCATCACCAATTTGTGCTAAAGAATCTGCTGCAGCCATTCTTGCTTCTTTATCGGGATCTGTTTCTAATATCATAATTAATGAATTAAGAGCTTCTTTTGCTTTCAATAATCCCAGAGAATAAACAATCATCCCTCTCACAAAAGCATCTGTATCACTCAAGGCAGATATCAAGGATTGTATTGCATTTTCATTATTTAGTTGACCTAGAGACATAGCTGCATTTGCACGCACTTTCGGTGAAATATCATTTTTAAGCACTTCAATCAAAGGATTAATTACATCTCCTTCGCCTACCCAACCAAGTGATAAGGCAGCTTGACTTCTTATTTTTTCATCTGAATCCTTTAGCTGCTTGATTGCTTCTTGGATTTCTTCCTTTTGTGACAAAAAATGCCTTCCTCATCTATTATTTTTATAATCTTATCTAAACACAACATTTACTATTGTATTATTTGGTATAAATTGACAATTAGCTCAAAAAAACCTTTCGTAATTTTTTCTATAGAACTATTAGTTATTAAGAAAAAGAAAACTAAAGGATCTTGATAAAAGATCCTTATAAAATACTACTTACCAGGACAAACCTTAGCAATTCCAGGATCAACTTTCCCAGCATAAGCCTTGTCAAAATGATCGCTGAAGTCTAGAGCTAGTTTCTTTGCGCGAATATCAAATGCTTCTTTGTCTTCCCAAGTATTTTTTGGCCAGAGAACTTCATTTGGGACACCTTTGCATACTTTTGGTACATGGAGATGAAAGATTTCATCTTCTTGATACTCGACATTTTTTAATTCACCTTTAAGTGCAGCATCTACAAGTCTTCTTGTTAAGTTAATATCCATTCGTTCTCCAATTCCGTAAGGTCCACCACTCCACCCAGTATTAACTAAATATACTTCTGTTCCATGCTTCTTCATTTTAGTGCCTAACAATTTTGCATATTCATTTGGGTTTCTTGGCATGAACGGTTCACCAAAGAATCTCGAAAAGGTTGATACTGGATCAATAATTCCTGTCTCAGTTCCAGCTAATTTGCTTGTATATCCCATTAGGAACCATAACATTGCTTGTTCTAAAGTTAATTTTGATACAGGAGGTAATATTCCATTCGCATCTGCTGTCAGGAAGAGAATTGTTTTCGGATGTTTCCCCACAGGTGGTGTTTTAATGTTAGATAAAAAGGTTAGGGGATATGAACCTCGAGAGTTTGGTGTTAGTCGATCATCAAATAAATCAAATACCCCATTTGGATACATCAAGGTATTTTCAAAAATTGCCCCATGACTTAAGTAGTCATCATCGTGAAGCATTGCATAAAAAATTTCTGGTTCTTTATCCTGTCTTAGATTTATTAGTTTAGCATAACAACCATTTTCAAAATTAGCAATACCATTTTCACTCCATCCATGTTCATCATCGCCTAGTAAAGCTCGAGATGGATCTGCAGATAATGTTGTTTTCCCTGTCCCAGATAAACCCAATAATAATGCAGTGTCTCCTTTTGGTCCTTCATTGGCTGAGCAATGTATAGGTAAAATACCAATCTCTGGCAGCATGTAATTCATTACTGTGAACATCAGTTTCTTTATCGAGCCACAATAAGCAGAACCTATTATTACTCCAAGTCCGCGGTCAAAATCCATAGCAACAATCATATTGCTTGTTTCGCCATTTGGTAGTTTTCTTAATTTTCCTTCGTATCTTTTTCTATCTAATTTATCGTAGGGCAAAACCACCATAGTAAAAGCATCTCCAGCAAAGAAGCTCTTTTTATCCGCATCTTTAGGAGTTGGTCTAAACATATTATATGTAAAAAGCACATGTAATGCTTTATCACTTATTGTGCGGACTTTTAGTGTATAAGAGGAATCAGCTCCAAGTGACCTATCTGAAATGTAAAGCTTTTCTTTTTCAGAAAGGAATTTTAAGGCGTCTTCCCAAGCCAAATCGAAAATTTCTTCAGATATTGATAGGCAATTTGGTGAAGTCCAATCAATATTTCCTTCACTTTCAGGTCTTCTAACGATAACAGTATCCTTCGGACTTCGACCTGTAGATTCAGGGGGTGTCCAAGTAGCTAATGCTCCATTAGCACTTTTGATTGCTTCATGATTGTCTAAAGCTTCTTGAATGAGCTTTTTTCTTTCAGGATTCACAATTTTCTTTTTATGATTACTGAGAACAGTATCAAGGTTTTCTTTCAATTTTGTCACGTATTCTACCTTCTCTCTACATCATTTCATAATAAACTACGATATTTTATAAATTGGCAAAAGAAGACTATTCATTGTTTTTAAAGTTATTTTCTATTTAAAGAATAGAATTTATTGGTTTTTTTTTTCCGATTTCTTTTTGTAAATCCTCACTATATCTATGATGATATAGATTATTAATAGAATTATTATCAGACTTGCAAGTATAATCAATATTATTGGAACTGCATTTCCACCTTTCTCAGTAATAAATAGAATAAGATTAACTATAAAGACAATTATTAGTGAAAAAATGGTTATCAAGAGATAAGACTTAGGTTTTAACTTTCTAGTTGAGATTTTATTATTTTCTTCTGCCATTCCAAATACACTCTTTATTATAACTATCAATTTCCATTAACTTTTTATTTGTTGGTATGCGTAAAAAATTTTTTATGGTGCTGTTTTACACAATTGAGATAATATAAGCTATTGATTTGCTTATTATACTAATTGGCAGGTTGTAAAAAATTGAGTGAAGGTGTCCAAGCCACAAGAATGAATCTTATGAAACTCCGTGAGAGAAGTAAACTTGCAGAGAAAGGTCATGATTTGCTACAAGAAAAACTTGATTCATTAGTTATACGCTTTTTTGAAGTTGTAGATACAATTCGAGGTTTAAGAGAAGAAACTGCTAACTTGACCACCAAAGCTCATCAATCACTTGTTGATGCTCAAATGGCTGTTGGACCATTGCGATTAAAAGAAATCTCTTTTGCTGCTCCTGAAATCTGGCAAATAGAAGCTTATGAAAATAATGTTGCGGGAGTTATCGTACCTAAACTCGATTTAGAAAAAACTCGAGATGAATCCGAAGCGAAATTATTTTATGGTTTTGCTAGCTCAAGCTCTGAAATCGATAAAACTGTTGAGGATTATCGGAAAGCAATAGAAAAAATTGTTGTTCTTGCGGAAACATTAGCTATGTTACAGATATTAGGACAAGCAATAACAGAAACTAAACGTCGTGTGAATGCTTTAAGATTTATTCTTATTCCTAGATTGAAAAGCCAAATTATTTTCATTGAGACAACACTGGAAGAAAATGAAAGAGATCAATTTGCTCAACTGAAAAAAATCAAAGAAAAACTTGAGAAAAAAGCAAGAGAAAAAATGGAAAACTCCTAGATTATAATCTGTTGTAAGAAGAAAAAAGAAAAAATCGATTCTATACAAAGAATCGTTCATTCTTTGTTGAATCTAATTTTACTTTACCCATTACTTTGTTTACTGCTTTTTTGAAATCTCCATCTGTTATGTGATCTCTAGTACCTCTTACAGCAAACATACCTGCTTCCATACAAATGTTCCTAATATCAGCACCAGATGCTCCTTCTGTCATGCCAACTAAGACATCAATATCAACTGCATCAGCAAGGGCCATTTTTCGTGTGTGAATTTTAAAGATATCTAGTCGTGCTTTACTACTTGGCATGCCGATTTCTATTACTCTGTCAAATCTACCGGGTCTAAGTAGAGCTGGATCAAGAATATCAGGTCGATTTGTGGCTGCAACGACTCTTACATTGCCTCTGACATCAAAACCATCTAGATTACTCAAAAGCTGCATTAGTGTTCTTTGTACTTCTCTGTCACCACTTGTAGCGATGTCTAATCTTCGGGAACCAATAGCATCTAATTCATCTATAAATAGAATTGTGGGTGATTTTTCCTCAGCAAATTCAAAAATCTCTCTAACTAATCTTGCTCCTTCTCCAATGAATTTCTGAACAAGTTCACTGCCTATGACTCGAATAAAGGTAGCATTCGTTTCATGAGCAACAGCTCTTGCCAAGAGTGTTTTTCCAGTTCCGGGAGGACCAAAAAGCATTACACCTTTTGGTGGGGAAATGCCTACTTTTTCAAATAATTCTGGACTAGTTAATGGGAGTTCAACAGTTTCTCTTAATTCAAGGATTTGTTCTTCAAGACCACCTACATCCTTATATGCAACTGATGGTCTATCTTCAACTTCCATAGCAGAAACCATTGGATCTTTTTGTTGAGGTAATACTTCAACAATGGCAAAATTCCTTTGATTTAAAGCAACTCTAGAATTGGGTTTTAATGTTTCTTTCTCAATTGATTTAATTACATTAACTACAAAACTTGGGCCACTTGAACTTCTAACCACAGCTCTACCATCATCTAATGCATCAACAATAGTTCCTGTGATAAGTGGACTTCTCTTCATTTGTTCAAGATCATTTCTCATCGAAGCAATTTCTCTTTCCATACGCATGCGCTCATTTTCTATTAACTGCTTCTCAGTTTCAAGAGTTCTAATCTTTCTTTCTAAATGACGAGTATATGATAATAGATAACTTCTATCTTTTTCAGCGATGTCTTTGTCATCATCTTCTCGTTCTACTTCATGACTCATAATGCTACATATCCTCTTGTTTTAACCCTATGATGGATTGTTATTACACACAAATAAAAATATATTTGTATTGACTAATTAAGAGGCGACTTCTATTAAAATGACTACCTTTTACTACTTTAATTTCAGAGATTTTATCATTCGAATGCCATTTTTCCCTTTCTGATAGTAGTTTGGAATAGTTACAATTCTCTTGTACTCTAATTTTTCATATAAAGCAATAGCAGCATCATTTTTGTCATGAACCATTAGTTCAATTATTATATTTTGAGAATTTTCATCAATTTTTTTTGATTTAACTAATTCATGAATTATAACTTTGATTGCCTTTTCAAGTTCAACCATTAATTCATACCCTATCCTTTTATTTCTAAAATCAGGATGGACATTTACTGTTGCTATTTCATAGTTACCGATTTTATTTAAATAAGCAATAATAAAACCAACTAATTTGCTTACTTGTACTTCATCTTCTATGGTTGCTACGAAAAATATTTCAAAATTTCGTCTCATTAAAAATAAGTAAAAGAAATTCTTATCGAATTGCTCAAGTTTATCAAAGCATAATTTCTCTATCTCAAAAACAGCATCAATATCATAAGCAGTTGCAAGACGAATTTTAGGTTTCATTAGTTATAGATTACTGCTACTTAAATTTTAGTTTAGCGTTTGTACTAGAAAATCTGTTTTTCCATATGATTACCAATTTCCTAATAAAAACGAAAGCTTTTTGATTCAACTAATAATCTTCTATAAACATGACTGAAACAGAACCAAGAACAAGACTTTCCTTTAGAGAAATCGATAGGAACTACTACATTGCATTTACTTCGGGCTTATTTGTTCTTTTACTTACTATAATTCTCATAGCAGTTCTAACGAATGATAAATGGTTAGAGGTTGTTTTCTATCCGCTAATAATCTATTTCATTTTCCAACAAGTTCTTAGCGGTTTTGGTTTCATAACAGGATATATTCCTATTGCTCAAAAGATAATAAATTGGTTACAAAGAACAGCAAAGAAGAAATCTTACAGTGAAAAAGATATCAATAAATTTGATAAGCAATTAGATGAGCTTGAACGAAAAGAAAAAAGAGAACAAAATAGAATCAAATCTATTGAAAAAGAAATTTTAAAGAAAGAAGCAATGATTAAAGAGAAGAGAGAATCTGGTTCTTGGTCTGACAGAAAAATAAGAAGAGAAGAAGAGAGAATAGAAAAACAAATTAGAGAATTAAAACAAGAAGGAATAAATGTTGATGATCATTACTCAAAAGAAAAACAAGAAATAAAGGATAAGAAGAGTGAAATTCGAGGAAAATTCGGAGAGAAAATGGTTCAAAAACAAGAAGAATTAGATCCTAAACGTTTCAAGCTAATTATGCTTGTTCCAATATATTTTATGATGATTTTAGGAATTATCCTTTCTTTGATATCAATAGTAAGAGCATTTATAGTTTGGCCTGGAAATGCTACACCTGCTAGTGAATTTTTACAAACAGTTGTGAATTTTTTAGGAATTCTGGATCTTATAAATGAATACTATAAAGGAATAATTGCAGCAGTTTTTATTATAACCTTCTTTATTATTCCAGCTTGGAGATTATTTAAAAATCCTGAGAGGGATATTGCTCCTAAAATTCTTACTGGACGAAAGAGAAGAGTTTCTGATTGGTGGAAGCGTAGAATTAAGAAAGACCATCGAACACTTCTAGTTAGACAATTTGAAGATATTAGAAGATATTATTATGACATAAAGCAGATCATAGGAAGAAGTTTACTCATCCCAATTGGCCTTTCACAGTTAATAGTTGCGCCTATTGGAGGATTATCTATAATTCTAGGAATAAAATCAGGAGTCAAAAGAGAAAGATTAGAGAAATACGAGAATTTACTGCTCATTATTGTTGCATGTGCTTTAATGGGAATACTTGTAGCAGCTTACCTTTTCTTCTATGCAAAAGAAGTTAAAACCATTCATTCAATTATCGTTATTCTTATGAAACTACTCTACATTGCATTTCTTATTTACTCATTCAGAATATTTACCCGTTCACCACTTGCTGATGTAGAAGAATTATAACTTTCAACTCTATTAAGGGGCGTTCTTTACTAGCCAAAGTGACATTTTTTCAAGTGCCCTACGAAAAGCAGAATCAACATTTTTTCTTTCTCGACCTATTTCTGCCCATGTTCGCTTCTCTCCCTTTGGGATAAAAATGCGATCAAAGTGCCAACCGTCTCCTCTAGGTTCCATGGAAATTGTTCCTTTATCCCTTTCCACAAAAATAATTGGATTTTTTTCATGATCACAATAACCAATAGCAGCAACAAAATGAGCATTTCGATTTTCAACATTCTCGAGTAGTTTTGTAATCCCTTCTTGACCTATTGTTTCATTGACGAATTTCACTAATGCCCCTGGAAAATTCTTCAAAGATTCAATTTCTAAACCACTATCAGAAACAGCAATTGGAGTACCAACTTTCTCGTAAGCTTGTTTTACTTTGAAAGCTACAACTTCTGCTACCGAAAGTGATTGGATTTCAGTTAAATCAAGGTCAGATGTGAATTGAATATCAAACTTGTCTCCTAACATTTTTTTGATATCATATTTTTTTTCTTTGTTTTTTGTGACAAAGGTTATGGTCTTTTTTTCGGGCATAGTTACACCTTATTCCGAATCCTAATCCTTCTCCCATTTTGTAAGGAAAACACCAACTATTATTGAAGCTAGACCAATTGCACAGGCAATTCCAATATTCATCCAAGCATTACCGAAATTGTTAGTTATCATACTTGATCGTAAAGCATCTACAAGGAATGTTAAGGGCGAGAATTTGGAGAGAATAGCAAGTGCTCTAATTCCTGAAACATCAAAGAATACTCCACTCAAAAATAACATTGGAATTGTTATTAGAAATCCAATTATTAATGAATTATTCGGGTTTCTTATTATTTGACTGAGAAGTAAACCTAAACCAGAGAAGAGAATCGACCCAACAAATACTATTGGAAGGATTAAAGCATGAAAACTACTCCAGCTGAAGCTAAAAACTATCCAAGCTGTAAAAACAGTAAGAGTTGTTGCAATAAGTGCTATAATAAATTGCCAGATGATTTCTGAACTTACGTATTCCCATCTGGTTAATGGTGTTGTAGCAAATTTTCTCAATAATTTAGCTTGTTTAAAATGAGTTTGACGATTTATTGTGCCTAACAAGCTTGTATTCATTATTATAACACCAATTATCCCTGGAAGGAAGAAATCAATATAATTTAAATTCTCTGAGATGAAATTTTCAGTCTCAACATTTACTATTGGTTGAGTTCCATTTTGTTCTATATTGAACTTTCGCAATGCATTTGAAACAAGATGTGATACTCTGAAAGCACTTGGTGAATATGAATTAATAATTAAAGTCACATTTGAGGATTCATAAAGCGGGTTTATTGCATCTGAAGACCAATTAACTGGAATAACTAAACAAGCATACAGATCATCTCGCTGCATAATTACCTTTGGATCCTCAGAAGTTAGTATAGGTACTGTTCTCAAAACATCAATTAAATCTAGTTTTTCAACTAAATCTTGTGAAACAGAAGTTGCATCATTATCTTGAACCCCTAGATCAAATAACAAGAGGTCTTGTTTTGCAAATATTGAACCAAATAGTAGAAGCAAGATAATGGGATAAAATAAAAACAAGAAAACAGTAAGGCGTGAACGATAGAATAATTTCACAGAGACTTTAATGTGATTACTAATCCGTCTGAAACTATGAGCAAGGTGAAGGAAGAAGTTTCCGATTTTTTTTCCGATATTTCTTTTTGACATTTTTATTCCTTCATTCCTAACTATCTTTTTTCCAGTTTGTAGCAAATATTCCAATTATAAAGAATCCAATTGCCAATGAAGCTGATATTAAGAAGAATCTCCACCACAATGCAGTAGCAGCTTCAAGCATAAGAAATCTCATGCCCTCTGTCAAATAATATAATGGAAATATTCTCGAGATATACTGGAGTAACTCAGGAAAAGAATCTAGAGGTATAAGAGCACCACTTAACAGAATCTGAGGTATGGTTATGAGAACAGATGCAATTATTACTCCATCAGGGCTAGAAATTACTCTAACGAGAATCATTGCAATTCCTGAGAAAATCATAGTACCAAATACAATATAAACAAGCATCAAAGGATGTAAACTACTTGCATTAAAACTATAAATCAAAGCAAATAATATTGTCAGAAGCCCGGCTAAAACAGCTATGAAAATTTGCCAAATCTGTTTTGAGATTATCCATTCAAATTTACTTGCAGGAGTCGTTGCTAATTTTAGCAATATTCCGCTTTGTTTTTCTTCTAAATCATAGCTTAAACTTGTAAACAATGCTATTGTTGATATTGTAATCATTATAATTCCGGGAACAAGTGAATCGATGAAACTTAACTCATTTGTATAAAGATTTTCAAGCAGCACATCATATTTGACATCTATATCCAAAAGATTGATGTTTTGTGTTGATACTACTTCTTCAACAATTTCCAAAATAATTTTTGCAGTTGCAGAAGAAGGATCAATGTAAACAGTAAGATTACTTGTTTGATTTAAACTAACTTTTACTCCCCATGTTTCGGGTATTTCTAGAAGAATTACTATATTTTCCTCTCTTATCCAATCATCTATTTGATCTACCTCTTCTTCAATTATATTTAATGTTAACCCAGGTAAATTATCTAAAGCATTAATTAAAGCAATTGATTCAGTGCTTTTATCTAAATCATAAACATCTAAATTATAATTCGTATCAATTGTTCGACCAAACATTGCTCCGAATAGTAAAATTAAGATTATAGGGTATACAATTGACCAGAATATAGAACTTGGGGATCTGAAATATTTTAAACTGATTCCACCTACTTGATTACTAATTCTTCGTAAACTAGAACCAAAATTAAGCATAAATTTCTTGAAGCGATTCTTGTTATCATTATTCCTTTCTTTTTGTTGGGGAACTTCATTTGATTGTTCGCTCAAGATCTACTTCTCCAAGAGTTTTACTTCTTGTTCAATGCCTCTCCTGTTAAAGTGATAAAGACATCATTTAATGTAGGTTTTTGAGTTATAATATCAGAATATCTGACTTTTGCCTTATCTAGTTTCTCTAAAATTTCAAGCAAAGTAATTTCTTCACTTGAGATTATAATCTCATCATATTGAACTTCTAATGGACAAGCATTTTGTAAAATCTCTATCGCGGTTAGTCTTGCTTGGTCTGTAGGACTTCTTATTATGATTTTATTCCCACTGCTGAATCGATCTATTAGCTCGATTGGTGTTCCTATATCTTTCAGCAATCCCTTATGTATTATCGCTACTCTATCTGCAATTGCTTGAGGTTCAATAGCATCATTTGTGGTTATAAAAATCGTTTTTCCTTCTTCATTGAATTTTTTAATGATATCCCAGACTTCTCTTTTAGCGAATTGGTCAAGTCCGGCAGTTGGTTCATCTAGAAAAACAATCTCAGGATTATTAACAAAGGCAATTGCTAAACCAACTCGTTTCTTGAAACTAGGAGTGAGATGTTTGTATCTTGTATTTGTTTTCTCTTCTAAATTAAGAATAGAGATTATTTCTGGGGTTTCAATCATATTGTCATACATTTTCCCCCAAAACTGTATATTCTCTTTAACAGTTAAGTTATCGTAAGTACGAAATTCTTGTGGCAAAAAACCAATTAATTTCTTTATTTCTCTCATCTCAATAGTACTTTTAATATTGAAACCCAGTATTGATATTTCACCTTCACTAGGTTTACTTAGTCCCACTAAAATCTCTATCGTTGAGGTTTTACCAGATCCATCAGGTCCTAATAATGAAAAAATTTCCCCCTTTTTAACTGTAAACGTAAGTCCTGCTATTACTTCATCTGAGCCATATGTTTTCTTTAGATTACTAATTTCTATGACATTTTCTTGGCTCAACATTTCTTCATCCATTATTTTTGTTCGATTATACGCGGGGAATTATACTTTATAATTAATTCTATAGTCTAAAAGGTACTTACTACTTGAGTTTTTTCTAAATTTATTTTTTGTGAATTTTTTAAAAAGATTTTTTCGAAATACCTCATAAGTAAGACTTTTAACCTTTGGAATGTTTAATCGTATTTAACATTTAGATTACAAACTAGTATTAAACATTCAATATTTGTGAATTTTTAGGTCACTCTAAATTACTCACATTGAATGAACTACAATTGCGAGACAAACTAACTATGTCTTTCTTGAAGAAACTAATGAAATCAAGGGAATCAAAAGACGACGAGTCTGAGGATACTAAGAAAACTATTGCTATTATTGGATTAGATGGTGCTGGAAAAACTACAATTGTAGGAAGACTTCTGAAATCTGATTATGCTCTAACACGACCTACATTTGGTATTAATATAGAAATTTACAAATATCGTTCATTAGAATTTATCGTTTACGATTTAGGTGGGCAAACTCCACTTAGAGAAACTCTTTGGGAGAAATTCGTCAAAAGTGCTGATGGATTAGTGTTTGTTCTTGACTCAACAGATAGGAGACGTTTTGATCTAGCAGCAGAAGAATTCAATAATGCATTAGGATATAACGAAAATGCCCCTGTTTTGTTTCTATCAAATAAGATTGACTTAGAGAATGCAGCATCTGCTGATGAAGTCCTTGATGTCATAGATTTTGGGAGATTTACAAGGGTACAAAGGAAATATAGTTTTGCTAGATGTTCTGCTCTTACAGGAGAATTACTTTTTGAAAGTTGGGATTGGTTAACACTCGAATTATCAGAAGACGAGAATCTACCAACTACTAATGTAAAGATTTATGGTGGTTTTATTTTTGATTCAGATGGAACAGAAATAGAAACCACTTTATTAGGAAAACCAAAAACACAGTCAAAACATGCTACATTATTCAAGAAAGGGACTAAAGAAATTAAAAAATACTTGCGTATGATGGAACACTATGATCGTGCTGAAACCTTAATACTGGTAGATGAAAAACAACTAGTATTAACAAAAGAAGGGCAGTTGGTTTTATCAGTTATTATCGGTGAAAATGATCCTGCTGCTAGAGCAATCCAAATTATCAAAAATTTGCACAAAAATATTGTGCGAAAATTTGAGATGGAAAAAACTGAGTGTTTGAAGCAATTACTTGAAGATAATTATCCATTAGATATTATAAAAGATTGATAACTTAATTTTAACTATTCTTTATGTTTTTCTTGTATAATTGATGGTAAAATTTCAAGAACACCATCTATATCTTCAATTTTATCAACTATATCTGATAAATGAACACCATCTTCAGCCCAAATCTCACACAAGATCATATAATCTCCTGTGGTTGTTGAGATAGAAACAATATCCTTAATCTTCTTCAAGGATTTTATTACTTTGAGTAATTTACCAGGATTAGTATTGATGCCTACAAATGCTTCGGTATTATAACCAAATGCTATAGGATTAATCATAATAGAGAATCTTTTAATGATTCCTTTCTCGATTAATTTTGACATTCGTTGACGAACTGTTGATTCACTTCTTTTTATTTTCTGAGCGATTTGCACATTTGTTACCCTTGAATCCTTTATAAGAATGTCAATTATTTTTTTATCGATTTCGTCTATCATCCATTTTGCTTCCACAGTGCTTACATTAACATTATACGATTTTCGTGTAAATTATAACGAAAAGCAGATAATAAGCTTACCGCTTGAAAAATATAGAAAAAGCACGTGGGAAACATTGCTTCCCATTTTAATTATACAATCTTAGATACTCATACTTATCTGTAGCTTTCTTTTGGATACTCCTGATAGGTTTCTGCTTTTGATCTGCTAGGATTATTAATCGCCCCTCCAATTAATCCGGCAATAATACTAACAACACCCAGGATTGCTGAAACAACCAATGAGACAAGTAAACCAATTGCAATTAAAATACCAATTAAAGGTGAAAGTGTTGATGGATCAAATAAACCAAAAGTTGCTATTTCAAAGACTATAGCAAATATTCCAGTACCACCTAATACGATAACAAAGACAATTACAAGTGAATTTATTACGAAAGCAAATAACGCTGTAAGAAGACCAGCTGCTGCACCTCTTCCAGGTCCTTGTGCGATTAATCCAGCAATAAAACCACCAACTAACCAACCAGCAGGGGAAATAAAAACCATATATGGAATTCTATCAGATAACCAGATAAATAGTACGAGTAGTCCAGCACCTATGATTGCGCCTAATAATGCACCTAAAAATGTTCTACCTTTACTCATTTAAATCAACCATTTTATTATACTAACAGTAATTACAACGAGTTGATAATAAAACATTTCTTTTTACGCAAGCTACGAACAAAATTTCTATAAATTACGCAATGTATGAGTAATAAAACAAAACGATTATTTGGATGGATAAAATTGCCCATAGACAAAGAAACTCTAAATTTTCTGGTAGAAGAAACCATTGATAATGTCCTACAAGATTCTAAAGAAAAACTGAACGAGCTAGCATATAAATATAAATTAAAAATAACAGTAAAACCTCCTATGCTAGTAGAAATTGAGCATGTAGAGAAAGGAGAAGTTATTTGGGAAATGAAGTGATCTATTAGATAATCTGAACAAGAAGAACAGAAGGAAAATAAACAAAAAAAGATTGTTTCGAAAAATATAATATCATATGCTCTCAAGTAGAAAAAAATCCACAGTTAGAAAAGTATTTGTTACTAATCTAATCTGTAAACCTATTCCCGCATTCTTTGCAAACTTTTACTTTTGCATAGATTGGGTTATGGCCAGCGTATCCCAAAACTTTTGATTTATCTTCTACTTCTTTGACATTTTCTGTTCCGCACTTAGGGCATTGGTATGGCATTATGTATCACCTAATAATATTCTACGATTGTATGTAGAGGTTTTTTACTTTTTAAGTTTGTTGTAATAAATATAACTCGATTTTATTTATCATTTTTGGTATCAACATACTACTTTATATTTTAAAATTGAATAGAAAAACTCAACGATTTTATTGTGATTCTTTTAGAAAAGAATTTTAAATTCATACTAATTATTTCTGCTTATGTCGTCTGAGGAAGAAACAAATCAGCTAACTGATGAAGTTGATACAACGGAAGAAAAAGTAGTATCAGAATATCAAGTAGATTCAGAGATGCCAGTAGAGGTTATTGAACCACGATGTTACTGGTGTAGTAAAGCAAAACCGGAGATTAAAGAATTACTCGAGAGTAAATATCAGAAGAGAAACCAAGAAGAAATCGAATTTTTCCTAAGCTGCACACCAGAGCATGAAAACAGAACGGAAAAATTCCTAAGATTTGCAGACAAATTTTATCTAATTTATATTGCATTTATGTTCGTTGTACCAGTAATTTTACTTGCTATCGCATTTATTATTCCACAACACATTTTTTCATTTGGTTTTTCAATTTTCATATCATTGGGACTTGGATTAGCCATTTTACCATTACTAGGTAATCAATTGGTCAAGAATATTGGTCTTAAGAGAAGTAATCTCTTAGGCAGAATTCTTGGAGTTATTTTAATAATAATTGGCGTTATACTAATACTTACATTTGGCCTTGCATATTTTGAATGATAATTTTGTATTGCTGTTAAAGGAAAGATCTCTATGAAAATCACACGAATGACAAAGAAGCATATCCCTCAGGTTATTGATGTTTTACGTGAAGCTTTTGATGATTGGTCTCTTAAGAGAAGAGGAAAAAAAAGAAATCGAAACCGCAAATCTGAAGCCATATTACCATATTTAGAAATCGAACCTGAAGGATGCATAATTGCTCTTGAAAAGAATAAGGTCGTTGGGGCAATTTTCTGTCATGTTTGGGGTAAATTTGGTTGGATAGGAACCTTTGGAGTTCACCCGGATTTTCAAGAAAAAGGATATGGCAAGGATTTAATGACTAAAGCTGTCGAGTATTTGGATAAAAAACGAACTGTTACTACTCTAGCTTTGGAAACTATGAATGCTAGCAGTTCAAATATTGGTCTATATAGTAAACTTGGTTTTAAACCAGCTTTTCAAACGATACGGCTCATACGACCAATTATTTTGTCTCCTTTAAAAGAAACAAATTTTGGGAAATTTGCTGAAGAAAACAATCTTGAGATAAGTTATATGTCACAAGAAGAAGATAAAGCTGATATATTTACTAGGTGTGGTTGGTTAGCTAGTAAAATTGAGAATGGTTTAGATTATAGAACAGAAATTGAACTTGCAGAAAAGTACAATTTCGGGGAAACAATTCTTCTGAAACGAGAAGGCTTTATCATCGGTTTTGCTATTTGCAGGACATTTAGAAGATATGAAACCGAAGAAGTTGATCAGGATTTAACTGTTAAAATTTTAGTTATTGATAAGGATGCGAAAGACCCACAATATTTGGATTATCTGTTGTTTGCTTGTGAAAAATTCGGAGAAAAATTAAATAGAACTTCTTTAAAGATGAATATCAATTCCAGTTACTGGCTTGTTTACAAGCATTTAATAAATTCAGAATTTCGAGTTCGTTCTACAATTTTACGAATGATAAAATTTAGTGAAGATATAAAATCCTATGATCATTATCATGAAATCCACAATATCAATCTATGTTCTGAATGGTTAATTAACTGTAATTCTTTCAGTATGTAAGTAAAAAAAATAGGTCTCACGTTTTCTGTGAGTAATGTCCAAAAAGTGTCCACATCTCAATGAAATCAATATTAAAATCATTTAAGATAGTGTTCTTATAGCTAATTTCTATAATGAATAAAATCATCCTTTTTGTTTTTCTTCTTGTAAGTGATGTATTAACAAAATCCTCATCTTAATCTAAAGATGAAAATTTTCTATTATCAGTACCGAAAAGACCATTTTCTTTTGCAATTAGTCATCATCTTAAAAAGCGTTTTTTCTTTTTAGTAATAAGAACTAATATACTCACAAGAAATATTTCAGCTATCATCCAGTTAAATTCAATTGACACTTGATTTGTTGCTGGTCCAAAAACTTGAATTTCTACTGGATTTAAAGGATCTTGAATATTTATAATTGTGAAGGTTCTAGCTGGTTCTACAGAGAGTCTGCTATAAAATATCATTTCACCGTATAGTTTGCCCCTATCCAAACCGTCATGCAAGTTTACTTTAATTTCTGGTTGAAACTCTTTTTTATATTCCAATGTTTTATCTGCTTTCTTTTCATATATTTGAATGCTTGTCCAATCATTTAGATATACATAATCGCCTTGAAAGACAATAGAATTAACTTTAGCTATATTATTAATTTCAACTATTAGCTGAGGATTACTTCTATTGTTTATATCATATATTGCCAGATTATGTTGTGTATATTCATTAGTATGATATTTACAATAAATTGCTGATTCATCGAAGTAGAAGTCATCTAAATCATAATCTGTGGGAAAATCCAAATCATTAATCTTCACTGGTGTAAGTGGATTTGTAATATTATATGTGCTTATTGTGCAATTAAAATTGTCAGAATCTGCTATTAGAGCATATAGATAATTTTCGTGAAATTTATAATTACGTATAAAATCTTCTCCTTCCAATTCAAGAATCTCTTTTGAATAGTTAGTAGCCATATATGGTGCTGTTGGATTTGTACAATCTATTAAATAAATGGCTCTTTTATCGCGCATATCTAGACTACAGAAAATGTTATCTTTATTATCTGTAAAAATCCTCATTTTCGGATTAAAGAAATGATCATCAACTACAAAGGTCATTTGTCCCTGTAATGCTATCTCACTATCATTCATTATACTTAAAATTTCTAGAGTATATTCATAAAAACCATAACTAAAATTATCGCCATGTCTTATCCCTATGATATATGAGTCTAAATTTAATAATTCTCTATATGAATGGGTGTTAAATTCTCCAATTATTTTTATATTGTTAACATCTTCGACATCCATCATTAAGATGTGATCATTATAATCGTCAAAATAAAGAACATCATCTTTCACAAAGAAATTTGGATAGTGATAAAGGGTTATTGGATTATTTGGATTATTTATAAAAAGTTCAGCATTATCGGGTAATTGTTTACAATAAATATCCCCAATTGCCATTGTAGATATTATCAAAAATACTGCCGCTAAAAAGAAAAAAGTAATTTTACTGATTGATTTCCCCATGATATATTTCCCATGTAAATTACTTCTTTAACGGATTTATTTATTTCCATAGTTTTTTAATTACACCTCAAATTCCTCAATATCTAGAAGTCCACTTTGGCAATGATACACTTTGATGAAGTACAAGTTGGTCGGTTTAAGATTAAATCATAACTTTGAGTGGAAAAAGTAAAGAAACTACTAATGTAGTTTCTTATTGTATAAGTAATATAGAAAGCCTATACTAATGAGATAACTGAAAACAAAGACCAAAGTGGGAGGAATAACTGAAAATATAATCTTCAATCTTACTGTAATGCTTTCCTCACTTGAAAGCAATTCTATGACAAAATACTTTCCTAAACCGACCATCATACAGTAGAAAATTGATATGCCATTGCGAATGCGGAATAGAAATATCTTATAAAGACCGCCAAAATTTTTTGGTTCTTGAAATTCAGTTTCGGGATTAATGTATCCTAATTTACAGAAATCTAAATCCCTATGAATTTTGTTTAAAGTCATCCAAGGTTCCAACATATTATATCAATTTTGACAGGTAGCAAAAGAACCGAGAAAACCGATTCTTATCACGAATGGTTAGTTAATTGTACAAGTTTCTCAATGTGAATAGTTATTCTTCTTCTACTTCAAAGTCTTTGACCTTTGGCGGAATCTTTGAGTCAATTTCATCTACAGTTAGAGGTTTTTCTGATTTACGTTGTTCTATTTCTTCTTTGGAAGATTTGGATTCAACTATGTTTAGCTCTTTACCTTGACTTTCTGAGAAGCTTGCTCTTATTAATTCTACAATATGTTCAGTTTCTTTTACTCTAAATCTAAAAAGAGCGAATAAAATGGATTCATCGTTTTTAGCAATCAATTCTAATAGAGTGAATTTTGGTATTCTTTTACCTGTGGTTACTCGAGTATTTTTCTTCTCTATCTCAATAGAGGTGATTTCTGCCCATTTGAATTCACTCCAACGGAAATACGAACGAAGACGTATTCCTTCTGGACTTAGGACAATTGAACACAACATTATTGACACAAATGATTCAAGATAAATAATTAGAACAATACTGCCAAAAATAATCAGTGTAATTCTGAAGAATAGTGATTGATCATTAAATACAGCACCAAATACGATAGCTATAGTTCCTACAGCTAGAAACACTAGTAGAAAAACTAATTCAGTCAGTTTTCTTTTTCTTGAATGTCTTATGATTTTCTGATTGTCTCTTATTTCTAAAATGTTATTTATTGCTTGTTCGGTCAATTTTATTCCTCTGGAAATTTGTTGTGGGAAAAATATTCCATCAGATAATTGAAATTCTTTTATTTGAGTTCTTTTTAATTCTTTAGTTGTTAATCCAATTTTTTGAAGAAGATTTGTCTGTCTTCTGTGGAATCATGAATAACAATGTCTGAAGCCAGATTTGAGATAAGACTATCTTTGTGTTGATGTGTGAGAAATATCTGCAAGACTGATGATTTTTCTAATTTCATAGTACTCGAATTCTTATTTCCAGTATTTTTCATATGAATGATTTTTTGTTTCATAATAAATTCAAGAAGATTGAAGAACCACTTTATTCTCCAAGTACTATGTGGATCTGAAAATAAAACAGCTGTTTGAAAGAAATCTGATGGTATAATAATCATAAGACCAGTTGATTTTTCGTTTGTTTTTATTTCAAAAGTAGGCCAATCTGGATTAAAATCTAAATCTAGAATGGAATCTTCTAAACTAATATACATTGCATCTGTTCCTGCGAGTGCTTCAACCTCCTTTGCCCACCAGAAATAAGCAAGTTTTTTGATTTCGTTTAATTTTACAAGTTTTCTAAAAGAAATTTTATCAGAAATTTCAGAATCTTGTTTGATTGTTTTTATTTTCCTCAAAAACAATCTAACTAAAGTTAAACCAACCCCTTGAGAGTGATACTCTAATTTCTCATACATTTTAATTGCTGGTTTATTTTCAAGCAAAACAGAGAAGCAAACGAAATTCTTGTTTTTCTTTCTCGTAAAATCCTCTGTAAATTTCATTAAAATGCTTCCATATCCTTTTCTTCGATATTCCTTTTTTACTCCAACTGCATAAACAAAGAATGAGTGTTTTCTTTTCTCTAATGAAAGTGATCCTGCAACTTTTCCGTTTTCTAGTAGAATAAATCTAGATTGTCTAGCTAATTTTGAAGCAAAGTTGAAGTAAAATTTAATCTTGCTACTCCTAGATTCTTGGGCTTTCTTGAAAATAGGATCTTCTTGATGGATTTTCATATTTAGTTTGGTGAACCAATGTAATCTAATTAACGGAACTCTTTTTATTCGTATTAAGTTTGAATCCGTCAATTTTAATCAGACCAAATTTTAATTTATTAAATCTAAAAGAAGCATACAGCTATTTGCTGGTTATTAGCTTATTTCTAGATTCGCAAACACTGTTTTTAACTTGTATTCATTGCTTCCTTTATCTCTCTTAGTATAATATCGTAACCTATTTTACAACAAGTCATATCGACATGATTTTTGTTGATAATGTATTGCTTTACTTCCTTTTCATCCATCAATGCACTTTCTACTGAAACAGCACCATCTCCTCTTAAAACCTCTGGATACCCTACTCGAGGATAGATTTCAAATATTTTATTGGGAACTAGAGTCCAATTAAACGGATAAAATAGATAGTGTTTTGGTAGATCATACCATTCATGTATCGAACGTTTTTCTGAAACTAATTTCTTACGCAAATCCATTTTTTCTTTAGCAAGGAAAAATTTGGGGAGAAGACAAGAGGTTTCCCACCTCCAAGTATAAACATTAGTTATGAGGGAATTCGTCCCTGCAACATTTACATATTTGATATCACTTCTGCAACCGCTTGAAGATAATTCTTTCAGAAATTTAGAACCAGGAGCCATTTGTTTTGTAGCAATTGACTCAATTTTGCGTTCTTGACTTACGTCCCATAACTTTCTTACAGCTTTAACTCTATTCAAGAATTGCTTAGATGGTAAGCGAAACATCTCAAATGCAGAGAAAAAAGTACCAGCAAAAGGAGTTCCAAAAGTAACCAATTTTTCAACAGATGTTTTCTCTGTTATGTCTAAATATCTTTTCGAGATTAACCCACCTCGTGAGTGAGCAATGATAATTATCCTTCTATCACCATATTCGTTTATAATCGCGCTGATTATCTTAGTTAATTCCTTAACTGAAACCCCGATATCACCAAAAGCAGATTTTTGCGAATATGTTAACCAGTCTATACCGTGTTTATCCAATATTTCAGTTGCACCTTTTGGGACAATCTGTTTTGAGAGAGACCACTCAACGGGAATGAATGGTGGAGGTGGTATTGAATGCCACCCAAAATCAACTGGTTTTGGATCATTATTATATTCTTTTACCCAACCCATGTTTCCTACATCTGGATCCAGCCAACAATACTTTGAAGCTGCAAACCCATGAATAAATAATACTAAGAAATCACCTTCGTTATCCGGATTCGCTGTTGACTCGATATCTTTCCGTTTTAAAGTCTCATTTATTGCATTTTCAGCTGCAGATATTTTTGGTGATGTTTTTTTCGAGTAATTTGGTTCTCTAATAGTGAAGATTTTTTCAGCTAATTCATCGGTAGAGACCATTGTTTACTCTCCTATTCATTATATGATTAGGTTATAATATATCTTTTATTTGTTTAGAAACCATACTTTACTTTAACATGTGAGATGCAATATTGCTGCAACTTTTGCTTTTTCTTTGATTAAATTATTTAATAAATGCATTACAACCGGTGTTTTATCCATGATTAAGATTACTTTTGATTCTTCGAGTAATTTCTTTGACTCCTCAGGCATAGGTAAAATACCACGTTGACCTTGACCAATTACTAGTGTATCTGGTTTCTGATCTAATAACAATTGAATTTCTAAGGGGCCAAGAACTGTATGTCCTTTGCTTATGGGTTTTGATAATTCCTTTTTTCTTTTTGTAATCGTACCATCGACATTAATATAGATGTCATGTTTGTATTTTACCCCGTCGATAGTTATAGACCCAAATTTAGTTTTTTTAATTATCATTGCAATCCAACTCAAATTCCTAATTTTTCTTACGCTTCGTTCTATTAAAAATGAATTGGAAAAAGTTATAATGGAGCAATTAAATGGAATGAAAGATTTAAGCAAAATACTAGATGATTAGAATGACTGAAGAATGGCGTTTAATTGAATTTGATGGACTTCCAGGTAGCGAATCCCAAACAGTTTATCATACTGTGGGTTTAGCTATGGAAAGATATGATGATATTGAAAATACTATTATTATATGTTGGCCAGAGGATCCTGCTGTTTGTGTAGGTTATCATCAAATCATTGAAGAAGAAGTAGATACAGAATATTGTAAAAAAAATAACATTCCTATCGTTCGAAGACCTTTAGGTGGAGGAGCAGTTTATCTTGATAGTGGGCAGCTTTTCTATCAAGTTATTGGGCGACTTGATAGTATGAAGTTGCCACAGAATGTAGCCAAATTATATGAGAAAGTTCTCCAAGCACCCATTGAAACTTATAGAGCGATTGGGATAAATGCTGAATATGCTCCTGTAAATGATATTCAAGCTGATGGAAAGAAAATTTCTGGAAATGGTGCTGCAGAAGTTGGTGGAGGACGAATTTTAACTGGCAACCTTATTTTTGATTTCAATTTTGATGAAATGGTGAAGATACTAAAAGTTCCTAATGAAAAATTCAGGGATAAAATAGCTTCTAGTTTAAGAGAAAGATTAGGAACAATCAAAGGATTCCTTGAAAATCCACCAGATAAACAAGCAGTGAAGAAAATTCTCATTGAGAATTTTGAAAAAATGCTGGATGTCAACTTCAGAATTGATAATAAATTCTTACCAAAAGAGCAAGAAATAAATGATGAACTACTAAAACAGTATAGAAGCGATGAGTGGTTAAACATTCCAATTCAACGTAGAACTGAACTTATGGAAAAACGAAAAGTGAAAATTTCCACAACCACACAGATTTATGAATCCGTTTACAAAGCTCCAGGTGGATTAATTCGTTTATTCTTTGAAGTTGAAAATGACTTCATAAAAGACATTATCATTAGTGGCGATTTTTCTGCACACCCTATGAATACTCCAGAACTGATTGAGAATGCTCTTATTGGAAAACTTCTGAATCCAAAGCATATTTATGCCAACGTTTCTCAAGTATTCGATTCAGAGAAAATAGACATTCCTGGAGTAACACCAGACGATTTTGTAAAAGCAATTGAATTATCAGTAAAGGACTTATTCTAAAAGTACTTCGTTTTTCCCCCAAAGATAGCTATAAATAGACTTGTGAGTTAGTTTTGGTATGAAAGCAGAATACGAACTCTCAAAAGATAGTGATGTTGAATCTTTGTTAGTCAAAATAGCAGAAAACTTCGGTACTACAGTGAAAACACTCGAAGATGACATAACAAAAGTTATTGCAGTACCTTCAAGAATTCGAATCATACAAAGAGTGGATGAAACTAAATACGTCCTGAGAGTTAGAGGAGCTTCTGATGAAGATGTTTCCTTTTTAACTGGCATTTTAGGAGATCCTGTTAAAATCAGTCAAGAGAAACTCAGTTTGAATGATTTTGTTAATGAAGTTTTGAGTATTCCCGAAGCTAAGTCAAAGAGCAAAGATGAAGTCATAGATATTTTAGATCTCGATAATGAGGAATTTCAACAATACTATAAACAATTAGAACGATTTGGTAAACGAGGGCGAGGTCCTCAACCAATACTTGATGCATATGAAATTCTTAGCAAGTAATTGCTAAGTTAATTTTCATTTATTTTTTTTACAAATACATATTTAAAAACAAAACATCTTACTAAGTATTATGATAAACAGAAGGTTTCTGCTAGTTTTAACAGTCAGCTTTTTGTTGCTGCCTTTAACAACTACATGGGTGAAAAACGATAATGCGAGCGCTTATGAAAATCCTACAGATATTGCGAATTACACAACTGAAGCATTTACAGAAAAATTCACAGGAACAATACCTGCGAAAGCTTTTGTAGGACCCGATAATGCTTTTGCTGTTGTGAATGCTTCTATTCATGCGGCTACATCTACACTTTTTCTTGAAGTGTACACTCTTTCAAGTCAAAATCTAATTGATTCTTTAATCTATGCTAAAGTGACTAATGGAGTCGATGTAGTTGTTCTTTTAGAATTCGATCATGTTAGTGGATATGAAGATGATTACACTGAGCAAGCAGCTTATAATTTAAGTAATGCCGGAGTTGAGGTACTCTGGACAACACCAGATTACACGTTTACTCACGCAAAATTCTGGGTTATTGATGGACAATTTACTTATGTTTATTCTGGAAACTGGGCACCATCAAGTTTACCAGCAGATACTGATGCACGTACAAATAGAGAAATGGGTTTGATGTTTGATGATTCTGATATTGCATTCTTCTATGAAAGTATTTTTCTAGAGGATTATGCAAAAGCAACAGCTTATTCAGGAACAGACCCTGGTCATACATTGCCAAGTGAAGATTCAGGTACATATGTCCCTGTAAAAGTGAGTCCTTTAACACTTACTGAATACATGGAAGTCATCCCTGTTTTCTCTCCAAATAATAGTTATGCAATGCTATCATCATTGATTGATAATGCTACTACAACAATTGATGTTCAACAACAATATCTAACACATACTTGTGATTTAACTTATGACTTAATTGATGCTGCAAACAGTGGTGTAACTGTAAGAGTAATGTATCCAGAACCAACTACAGCCTCGAAAAACGTAACAGAATTGTTATTACAAAATGGTATTGAAGTCAGATTTTCTTATAGTCTTTATAATCATAATAAATTCCTCAACGTAGATGGGGAAACGGTTTCTGTCTCAAGTATTAATTGGTCAAATGGTTCAGTCGTCGATAATCGAGAAGCTGGAGCAATTGTGAAAAATACTAACATTGCTACATATTTAGGTGATGTTTTCGAGTGGGATTGGGAGAACTATACTCATATACCTTCAGGTTTTCTTTCACTGGTTCATACATGGACTACACCAGATGGTTTAGAAACATTCAGTCTTGATACTACTACTTATACTGATGGAATTCATCAAATTAAGGTAATTGGAAATCCAAACGTAGGAGATCCTATTATCGATGAGTATGACTTTAACATTGTGAACTTGGATTGGTGGGGCATAGTAATCTCAGAAGTTCGTTTTGATGCTGTAACTGAAACATCTGGTGAGTTCTTTGAATTGTACAATGATTTCAGTTTCGATGTAGCTATTGGTGGATGGACAGTTTCAGATAATTTGTACACATATACTATACCTGCTGATACAATATTCCTAGCTGATGATATACTTGTCTTTGTTCGTGATTCAGCTGTCTACACTACTGAAATGAATGATTTAGGAATCACTTCTCCCGTCTTTGATTATGTATATGATTCTCTCATACTAGGAAATACTGGTGATATATTAGTTCTCGATGGTCCACATGGAAATGTTGACGCGGTAGTCTGGGGAACCGGAACATATACAGGAGTAACTGCATGGACAGGATCCATTGATGATACTGAAAGTTTACAAAGAGATCCTGCTAACCATGATACAGATGATTGCTCAGTTGACTTTATTGTAAGAGTTCCAAATCCAGGAACTGTCTATGTTACTGAAACACCTTCAGGATTTATACCAGGATTCATCTTAAGCACAACTCTCTCAGCAATAGCCGTAGTTACAATAGTTGTCATTTTCAGAAAACGCAAAAAGTAAATCTAAACATAAGGGAATTTGGTTAACCCAAATCCCGCCTTTCTTTTCTTTTTCTAGTGGTTTTTAGAATTACTATATAGGTTTACATAAACACTTTTTCATTCGCAAATCAAAGAAATTAAAAGTGTTTGCTGGTTTTATTTGCCAAACTGTATCCGCTCCTCTGCCTGTACCACCTACAGCTAGAACATCTTTATTTATTGGAATTAGTCCTGCATCTGCAGCCATAAGTACAATTTCAGCACAAACCTTTGTTCCTTGTCCAAATGTGCGGTATACTTCAGCTATTAATTCTGCAATTTGCCATGTTCCATGTTTTCTACGAATTGCTCTGTCAACTCCTGCTAAAGCATGAGTTGTTGTTAAAACTGCTATATCCTTCTTTTTTAATAATTCAAGCAATTCTTTGTCCATTTCATGTTCGCCCGGTTTCAGAAAACCGAAAACATGTGTTACAATAACAAGTTTATCTGTGTCAGTAAAGATGTCAAGGGCTTTTGCTGCTGTGGTTCCTTTTGAAGTTGCTATGACCACTTTAGGAATTTTATATTCTTCCGAGTATTCATATGCGAGCTTCAAAGCTTTTTCTGTATTTGCTTTTCCTTTTTCTTTAAAATAAACAATGGTATCAACTTCAGACATTTTTCTGACCAACTTTCTCTTGATAATAATTGCTTGTAAATGTTGAATACTAAACAGAGTAAAAAAGAGTTTTCATAGAAGAAAATTAATTGAATTCTATAAATTATCTTGCAAATGAGTAACTTCTAGGTGGGAATTTTTCATAGCTATTTTTATCTGTTTTATAATCTCATTAATTGGTATATTATTAAAATAGAGGAGATGACTTTTGCAATTGCAATCTGATGACCCAAAGTTTTTGATAATTAATGATTTTTCTTGAAAGGTTCCTGTGATTTGATCAACTACCTTGCACTCAATTTTATGATCTGATAGTATTTCCCCATAAGCTATGATTTTCACAAAGTTATCATTTTACAGATAATCTATGTGCCAAAAAATCTTCTTTTCTTGCTTGATATGACGAGTAATCCTTTTCTCCAAACCTCCAGGTCCAAAAGCTGATCCAACATAGATATAATTACCTTGTTGAAACAACTTGCATCCTAGCGCACCAATTGTCAAACTGATATCTTGTTGTATAAATAAAAAAAGAAGATAGGTTCCCCTATTTTCAGACAAGTTTCCACCCTTTCTTAGATGTGTTAATCAATTGATTATTTCCAGAGGAATCGAGGTACTTCATAGAGGAATTCGCAGCCATCTTTCCTAGCTACTACATCATCTTCTATTCTCACACCAAATTCACCTTCAATGTAGATTCCCGGTTCAATAGTATGACACATTCCTTCCTTTAGGAGGAGTTTATTCCCATTCACCATGTAGGGGGCTTCATGACCTTCAATTCCGATTCCATGACCTAATCTGTGTGTGAAATATTTGCCAAATCCCTCTTTTGTGATGACTTCACGGGCAGCTATGTCAACATCTTCACACTTTACTCCTTCCTTTGAAGCTTCGAATGCAGCTCTATTTGATCTGTAAACAATGTCATAGACTTTCTTGAATTTCTCACTTGGTTCTCCAATAACTGAAGTTATTGTAATATCACCCATGTAGCCTTTGTACCAAGGTCCTGCATCAATTAGCAAAACATCATTTTTCTCAATTGTTCGTCCAGTTGGAGAGCCATGAGGTAATGCAGAATTTGGTCCAGATTGAACAAGTCCAAAGGCAGGTCTCCCATACTTTGATAATTCTTCTGAAATTAGTTTAGATACATCTGTTTCGGTCATGCCTGGAGTTACTTGTTCAAAAGTTTTGATAATGGCATCTGAAGCAATTTTTGTAGCTTCTTGCATTAATTTAATTTCCCCTTCTGATTTTATTATCCGAGCAGCTTGCACTACTTTTGTAGCATTGACAAATTTCGCTTTGGGCAGATTTTTTTGTATTCTTAGAAACCAATCAAACCAGAGTTTATTGTCAAGAGAAATTTGTTTATTTTCTAGATTAAGATCAGTTGCTATTTTCCCTAATAATTTGAACGGATCTTCATCTTCTTCCCACGATTGAATTGTTCCGAATTGTACTCCTTTTTTTATTCTGCTTTTTTCAAAACTGGGACAAATAAAAATTGGATCACTATCTTTTTGGAGAATTACACAAGTTAATCTCTCACTCGCATGAGCCATTAATCCTGTTGCATAAAACAAATCAACACCTGGAAAAAGGATTAGCCCATCTGATCCTATGGAACCCATTAGTTCTTTTAATCTCTTTTGACGTTCTTCTAACATTTTTTTCATCTCAAAATATTGCAAGAACTACAATGACCTATTCTTAATTAAAGTTACTTTCAATTTAAGCCACGTAGATTTAAGAAATAGAGTTGATTGCTTCTTCTAAAGCTCTAATAAAATTTGGTGATAATTCGTTTTGCTCATTTATAGCATTCTTAAAAGTAAATCCAGAGCGATGCTTATGTCCTCCTCCACCAAATTTTGCTGCGATTGCAGCAACATCACAATTATCACTTCTTAAACCAATTCTGAAATTTGTCGTGTCAATTGCTACAAGTATATCTTCCTTACAGATTTCTGATAGATGTTTTGTGACTTTACCTCGAGGTAGTAAAGCTGATTCGGCAATGGCAATTGTCTTTCCTGAAAGATTTAACACTTTCAAGGTATCACGAATTCTATCTCTCTCAGCTTCAAATATTTTGTATGCTTCTAAATACTCTTGAAAAAATTCTTTATCCTCAAATTTACCATCAATGAACAAATCTCTTATTCTTACTAAATCTTTCATTGACATTCTATGGAAATCAATAAGCGTATAGAAAATAGTAGTAAGTCGGTCATGAATATCGTAATCACCGTTGTGACCTATTTCAGCGATCTTTTTTGATATCTCATCATTAGGCATGAAACGTCTTTGAACTAAGATTGATGCAGAAACTTCTGTATCATGAATGAATTCATCCATTACCTCGAGTAATAATCCTTTGATTTCTTCAGATGCATTATGATGATCTATCCAAATTTTACGAGCCTTTAACTTCCTTAAAGGTTCGATTATTTTCTGTATTATTCTACTGTTTACCCCGATATCGCTAATGATTAACACATTAGGTTTTTCGGCAATGGCTTTTTCAAAAACCTCTTCAAAATTATAATAATCAGCTAAAAATCCAATTGGTTCTATCTTTAACTCCCGAAAGTATCTAAAGATAATTGCTTGTGCACCTATACCATCTGGATCGATTTGATGAGATATTGAAACAACCTTAATTTTTGCCATAGTAATAATTGAAAAATTTCACTCTTTTTAATTTTCTCTATTCGTAAAAAAATAAAATTCCGTGTCTCAAGAACAATACTCGTTCTTTAACAATAATTTAAATAGGTAATTCTAGTCGAGGCGAATTAACAAAAGCTGCAAATAGTTGAAGAAATCTATGATTCTCTAACAGATTTCCAACACAAACAGCCTTTAATGGTGTGTTTAAGATGAATATTATTAGAACTAGTGTAATGGGTTTGAGTTCACTAGGAGCATTTGGTGTAGCAACAGAAAAATTTGCCATTATTTCAGAAATGTGGACAAATAAAGCAGTTGAAGCTATTACTAAAGCTCTTGAAGTACCAATCACTAAACTCAACATCGGTGATACTTCTCTAGTTGGTATTCTAACTGCAGCAAACTCAAATGGAATTTTACTTCCTCATATTTTCTCTCAAAGAGAAATGGAGAAACTGGAAGAAACTTATGGTGATTCCATAAACATTGGAGTCGTTGACAGCAAAATCACTTGCTTAGGCAATTGCATTGTAACTAACGATAACGGTGCTATTATCCATGAGAATTTTGAACCAAAAGCTGTCTCAGTAATTAAGGATATTCTTGATGTTGAAGTAGAAAAAGGTAATATCATAAAATCTAATCTAGTCGGATCCCATGCCTTAGCGACTAATAAAGGACTTTTAGTTCATCCTCTTACTACTGAAATGGAAATAACTTGGTTAAGTGAAAGACTAGGTGTTCCTGTAAATGTAGGAACAATAAATCGTGGTGTACCTTATGTTAGTGTTGGTTGTTTTGCTAATACAAAAGGAGCAATTGCTGGTAAAGAGACAACTGGTCCGGAATTACAAAGGCTCTATCAAACGCTCAGAGGAATGTAAAAGCATTAATCATTATATCCAAAAATAATAAAAACCCAAGCAAATCTGTTCAAGCAGTTCAATATAAGAGAGTTGTTACAATGTCAAAAGATGTCCAAGTTAAAAATTTCAGAATAACTTTCTTGAGAAAACCACTGAAGAATAAAATCAAATACGAAGTTGATGTTCGAGCTCTCACAAAAGAAGATGCTCTTCATCAAGCTTACTCAAGAATTGGCAGCAAACATAAAGCTCCACGACAATTATTGCAAGTGAAATCAATAAAAGAAATTTCTGCACATGATATTAAGAATAATATCCTTAAAGAAATTGCCACAGATGATGATGTGAAAATTCATTAAACGTATTAATAAAAGTCAATCATACATCTGTTATGACCAATTTAGAATAGCAATGTGGTGAAGTATATGAGTGAAGATCAATTAAGAAAGGAATTCCAACAAATTAGTAATGAAATTCAAAGATATGATGAGTACGGCAAACAGCTTCAAGTACAAATTGAAACTTTGCAAAACTACTTGGTAGACCTTAATAGATCTAAATCAACCCTAACAGGTTTAAAAGACGAAAAAAATATTGATGAAACCCTCATCCAAGTGGGTTCAGGAATCATGATGAGAGTCAAACCTCTAGACGTTGAAAAGGTCCTTTATAGTGTTGGTGCTGGAGTTGTAGTTAAGAAACCAATTGATGCAGCTGTTAAAGGTGTTGAAGAAAGAATCGATGAAGTTGAAAAAGAAAGATTAGCATTAGCAGATCAATTAAACAGGATTATCGAGAGTATTGGAAACCTTGAACGCAAAGCTCAGTCAATTTATAGACAATTACAAGGACCATCTCAACCCCAATATGATCCAAGTCTTGTTAGTTAATCTTGCAGTATTAACGATTATATTATTTCTTTTACTACTATTCCATTGAAATGGAATAAGAACAACAATATATTTGAATAACACCAATAGACAGCTAAGAACTGAACTAAGAAGGAGCTAAGGAATCTTGTTTAAAAAATTAAAATCTGGTATAGGATCTGCAGTAGAAAAGCTCACTCAAAAGGAATTAACTGAAAAAAATCTTGAGAAGCCATTATACGACCTACAATTAGCATTAATTGGAAATAATGTTGCAGTTCCTATTGCTGAAAAAATTACCAAAGAAGTTGAACAAGCATTAGCTACTACTAAAGTTGGGAGATTAACTTCTAGGAAGAAAATTACTTATGATGCTTTAAGAAAAGCAATAATTGATATTTTAGAATCTCCGGAAGAAGAAATTGATTTATTGGGAATGATCAAAGGGAATAAGAAAAATGGGGTAACAACTGTACTTGCGATTTTTGGTCCAAATGGAGCAGGAAAAACAACCACTATCGCTAAACTAACCCAACTTCTAATAGACAACAATTTAACAGTAGTGATAGGTGCTGGGGATACATTTCGAGCAGGAGCTATTGATCAAATTAGTAAGCATTGCGATAAATTAGGTGTGCGAATAATCAAACAAGATTATGGTTCAGATCCAGCAGCAGTAATCTATGATACAATTCAACATGCTAAAGCAAAAGGCATTGATGTAGTAATTGCTGATACTGCTGGAAGATTACAAACTAACAAAAATCTCATGCGTGAACTTGAAAAAATCGTGAGAGTAGCAGAACCAGATTTGAATATTTTTGTAGCAGATGCCCTCACAGGAAATGATGCTGCTTATCAAGCAGAGGAATATGATCGAATGGTAGGAATTGATGCCATTATTTTAACGAAGGTAGATGCAGACCCGAAGGGAGGGGCTGCTTTATCAGTTGTTTATGCAGCTAAGGCTCCAATCATTTACATTGGTGTTGGTCAGAAATATTCTGATTTTAAACCATTTGATTCCGCATGGTTCGCTGAAGCGATTATACCTGAAAAATAGAAATAAATTAGGAATGAAAAAAATGCCAGTAATAACTGTTGAAGGACCACCAAGAAGTGTGGAACAAAAGAAAGAATTAGTAAAACTACTTACAGATGCATTAAAGAAAGCATATGGATATTCTGAGGATTTTGCCCATATTGTTGTTGTAATAAAGGAAAATCCCCCAGAGAATATTGGTTCTAATGGTAAATTATTATCAGAGATGAAGGAATCTTGAAGGATTTCATTTCTCTGATTTCCACGTATAACTAATCTGAGTCCAATCTTTCACATAGCCTTCTGACAAGTAAAGGTTCATTGCAGGAATATTTTTTAAATTGACATTCAAACTTGAACTCTTGTAGCCTTCATGGGTCAGTGTTGATTTTATGTGATGTATAATTTTCCTTCCGATTCCTTTACATCTGTAGCTGGAGTGAACACCCATAATCCATAATTGACCATTTTTCTCACCATGTGATTCACGAACTATGGAAAATGCAATGAGTTTGTTATTAGATAAAACTCCTATTGAAGCAGGTTCAATTATGGGAAAATTATCTGCTAAAATTACGTCTTTAAAATAATCGAACATTTCATCATCAGTCTTATCAGATAACCATAAATCTTTAGATTCTCTAAAAGTCTCGAGAAAACACTGATAGAATTTACTCGAATCTATTTGACTGATTGGAATTACTTCAAAGTTTTCAAAGCGTTCAGTAACCTTAGTTTTTTGTGCTAGTTCTTGTCTCATATGACAATTTCGATCAATCAATGACATCCCAATTGCTTGATAATCTACTTTCTTCTTGTCTTCATATTCCTTGAAACTTAGTTCAACTCGTGTTAATCCTTTTGATATTCCATATTCAATAGCTTTTGTTACCAGGTTTTTAGATATTGAAAGATTATTTCTATATTCTTCCAAAATTATTGGATGACCATTTAAAGCCCAAGGATTTATTTCAGCCTCAGTTGCAGTCATTTGTACAAAGAAAACCCAACCTATGATTTTCTTATTTACTTTTGCAATTATAGCAGTAGGGGAATATTTCAAATCTAAATTTTTAAACCAATTCACTAATCGATCCACTTGAAGACTAGGTCTTTCTTTTTTCCAAATGGAAATTGTGAATTCCGCTAATTCCTGAAGAAGTTCTTCAACCCATTCTTGTATTGTTATGTTGACAGTTTCAGCCATATTATCAATCCTCCAAAAGGAAGTACAGAAGGTAGTGAGTTAATTGTAAAGGGCATGTGAATTATTGTGTTTTACAAAGAAAATCATCCATTAGGATTACACCAATTAACTATCTACAAAATGAAATTCAAAAGATATTTCTTTCGGAGATAGTCACAAGATGATTGTTTTTGTTGCAAGAACGAATTCGGGAAACTACACTTAACATAAACACCTTCAACTTACCTCCAGATTTTGTAAGAAAAAAATAAAGAGATGATACTAATAAATCTATTCGTAAAACATCGAATTCATTAAAACCTATTCTTGATTTTCAGCTTCTTGGTTTTCATGATTGATCATGAAAGCATCACTTTTCTTTTTGCGCCAGCGTATACCTTCACGTACCCATTTCACCTCATCTTCTCGAGATAATTTAGAGAGGAAAAATGGAGCAATGTAGTAAACGAGTATACAACTTATTATTGAACCAAAAATAATGAGGATATAACGTATAATGATATTATTCTTGTTATCAGTAGGATCCAAAGGATCGGTTTCGTCAAGTAATTCTTGACCATCGTCAATACCATCAGAATCACTATCAGCAAGTAGAGGATTAGTGCCTAAAATGATTTCATCACCATCGTTAACACGATCATCGTCTGTATCTGGATCATGAGGGAGAGTATTATAAACGAATAATTCATTATAATCAGAAATTCCGTCTTGATCCGTGTCTGCTATATTAGCAAGAGTATAATAGATAGCAATCTCCTCAAAATCTGTGAGCCCATCCAAATCAGTGTCATTTACTAAAGGATTTGCTTTATGGAGAAACTCTTCAACATTAGAAATGCCATCATTATCAGCATCTAATGCAGAATCATCTATTACTGGATCAAAACCATAAAGCCATTCGAAATAATCATCCATTCCATCAAAATCTGTGTCGATTAAAGTGGGATCAGAGCCATAGTCCAATTCTACATTGTCATCTACAAGGTCTTCATCTGTATCTTTTTTAGCTGGATGAGTGTTATAAATGTAAACCTCATCCCCATCAGAGAGACTATCTCCATCGGAATCAACTATATGAGGATCAGAACCATAGACATGAATTTCAAGATAATCATTCAAATCATCATAATCAGTATCAGGATTTGTGGCATTGGTATGTAATACTATGATTTCATCATAGTCGCTTAAACCTTCTCCATCGGTGTCATACAAGATGGGGTTTGATCCATAAACAAGCTCTTCATTATCCCAGAGTTTATCTCCATCCGTATCGGTATTTTTAGGATCAGTCCACAGTAAGAACTCTTCGTAATTGGTCAGCGTATCACCGTCGAGATCTATGAGGGCATCTGAAGCATTAAGAGGATCTAGATGCATATAGTATTCATACCCATCTGACATCAAATCATCATCTGTATCATTATCAAGAGGATTGCAATTAATTGTTATATCAGTTTTGTCAGATAGTAAATCACCATCCGTATCCCATAATGTTGGATTAGTAAAAACAAAGCCTGTTGCATTAGCTGCAGGATTAGCAGGAGCATATATTCCATAAACTTCCACCCCATCCATATAACCATCTTTGTCTGTGTCAAATACTGCGGGGTTTGTTCCCCACACCATCACTTCCTGGTAATCATCAAGGCCATCGCCCTCGTAATCAACTTGTCCGGGATGCAGATTCCATTGGTATTCATAAAGGTTGATTAATCCTTCTCCATCTGGATCTAAGGCGGAATCATTAACATTAATATCTAAATAATCCCGATAGAGATATTCATACGCATCAGACATTGTATCATTATCCGAATCCCCTGAATTTGGATCAGAACTTAAATCATTGATCTCTAAACCATCGTCTAACGTATCCCCATCCGTATCAGTATTCATTGGATTTGTTAGATGTATAATAACCTCATCATAATCACTCACAAAGTCATCATCAGAATCATTATCGTTTGGATATGTGTTTGCTAGGAACTCATCAATGTTCAATAAAGAATCGTTGTCTAGATCCCCTAGGGAATCATCTGAATATGGATCTAATCCATAATGAAATTCATATCCATCCAACATTCCATCTGCATCCTCATCAGGATTGAACGGATCAAAACCATTGGCAATTTCCTCTCCATCTAGCATTTGGTCATCATCGGTGTCAGGATCAAATGGATCGGTACCATATATTCCTCTTTCTTCATAATTCATTAATCCATCTTCATCAGCATCATTCCATCCTTTTCGATAGTAAATTGTTCTAACATTATCTACTTGATCCACCCAAGCCATATGGATATTCCCATCTGAATCTACAGTTAAATCAGGATATTGTGAATAACCATGAACTGGATTCAGTAATACGTCGCCAGACCAAGCATTAGTTGTTGGAGAAAAAGTCTTCATATACAATCCTGCAGTAGTTCCTCCAATGTATTGAACCCAATTCCAGAGTAGAATCATTCTACCAAAACTATCAACTACACCAGTTATGTGACAATTTTGAGCTGCTTTCGTGGAAACTGCTATTAGATCCGTTGCATCTCCAGAGGTAAGTTTTTGATACATAATGGAATATTCATCTTCACCAGTAGGAACATTGTATATCAAGTGAAGGCTTCCATCTTCTGAACTAAATATACTTGGTTTAGGAACATAATATATATTTGAGGGGATTTCAAATATTTGGCGGAATCCCGTCCAAGTGAATGGTGCTGTTGCATTCTCTTTCCAATACAAATCATATTGGATAAAGTATAATCGCTCGTAGTAGTTTATCCGATAAGAGTATACACTTCCTTGGTAGAAAAATGATCTTTCTTGTCCCCCAACATTTGCTATATGAAAGTTATAATTAGAAGTAGATAAAGAATAAGAATAAGACTCATCAAAAGCTTGACTACTCCAGGTATTGGATTCTTCATTATATTTTGAATAAAAGAAGTCAATATCATATAGACTTGTGGAAGCAACATAGACAACCTTTGGCTTACTCTCATTAGTAAGTTGTAATCGAGGATTTTCACCGTAACCTACAATCGAGGGAGTATTCCAAGTTTCGTTCTCATACATTCGATATTTTATGCTTGCATCATGAAGCCAAACTAAATGTATGCGACCTTCTGGATCGGTTTTTACATCCATTAAACCAAAGTATTCACTTGCGGTATCACCAATTATGACCCTATCACTCCATACACCTGTCAGATTATTTTTCACATTATGAAATAGTACCCACTCATCATTATATCGTCCAGACCAAAACACATGAACATTTTCTTCTTTGTCAAGTGCGATTTTAATATCATTTAAGGGATTATCTGGTTCTATTACCTCAGAATCTTCCCAACCATAGGATCCGAGAAGTTCATAATCAGGAGTTAAGTATGTACCAAAGTTATTGTCTCTTCCAGCAGTTTCACTAAAATAATTTCCTCCATCCCAATCATTTGGTGTTTCAGATCCATCTTCTAGTTTTACAATTTCAATTATTGCTTGAGAGGATACATTAGTGTCTGTGAGTAATGTGCCAACAAATATGAAATTTAATAAAAGAATACCGAAGAGAAGTTTTTTGGACCATTTTAACATTAATAATGCATCTCTAAATCCTTTTTTATTACTCCTTTATATTTTCTTTTGAAGATTTAAATATTTTAGAATCTTTGGATTGCTCTTTCTTATAATTATAAGAATCACCTCTTAAAAGTTTTTCACTTCAGAATGTTTTCTGAAAAAAAGGTAATAACAAAAAACGACTAAAATTCGTAAATACTTGAGAAAAATTGCTCTGGAATCATTTTCAAGTTGAGTCGAACATTTTATTAGTTACTTTACAGTGTGAAAAACAAAACCCGAGATTATCTTTTCCTCGGTCGACAGAAGTGAAAAGAGCTCAAGTAACAGCAGATTTTAAAATAGGAACTTTATCTGCTGTATACGAGAAATAAAATGGAACGAGGAATAAAAAATGAACCTAAAAGGGCGTCATTTACTTACTCTTTTTGATTATACCCCTGAAGAGATTATTTATTTTCTAGATCTTGGGGATGAACTCAAAAAGGAATTTAATAAACATGGGGGTCATCCTAATCGAAAACCCCTTAAAAAGAGTCTAGGGATGATGTTTGAGAAAACATCAACAAGAACCAGAGTTTCCTTTGAAACTGGCATCTGGGAGCTTGGAGGGCAACCTCTTTTCTTGAGTTTCCGTGACACTCAACTAGTTGGGACTGGTGAAACCACATCTGACACTAGTCAAGTTCTTTCTAGATATCTAGGAGGAATAATGGCTCGTGTATATAAGCACAAAACTCTTACAGATCTCGCTGAACACTCATCTATTCCTATTATTAACGGATTATGTGACCTTTATCATCCTTGTCAAATTCTAGCTGATCTTCAGACGATTCGTGAGCATAAAGGAAAGCTCAAAGGCTTGAAGCTAGTGTATGTTGGAGATGGCAATAATGTTGCACAATCACTTATGATTGGTTGTACTAAAATGGGCATGGATGTAACAATTATTTGTCCTGATGATTACCAACCAGATTCTGAGATAACCAAAAGAGTAGCAAAAATTGCTGAGAAAATGGGCACTAAACTAGAAATAACTAAAGATGTTCCAACTGGAGTCAAAGATGCAGATGTTATTTATACAGACACTTGGATTTCCATGGGTGATGAAGCTCAAAAAGAAATTCGCCTAAAGGCTTTCAAAGAATATACTGTTGATAAGAAATTGATGAGTTATGCAAAGAATGATGCAATTTTCTTACATTGTCTCCCAGCACATCGCGGTTACGAAGTGACTGATGAAGTCATTGATAGTAAACAAAGTGTTGTTTTCGATGAAGCTGAAAATCGAAAACACTCTCAAAAAGCAGTTATGCTTGCCTTAATGAGTGATTAAACAAAAGATTGAGGGATTTTCCCTCTTATTTTTCTTATTTAAAATTAAGTGGATTGGTCATCGGAATGAAACTAGAAAACCCAGTAATATTAACTACAAACCAAAATGTCTGTGGAATTAATATCAGGAATGCATTACTTGATAATTGGGATTATGTAGAAACCGAAGAAGTTTTTGATGGAACGCCAATTTATCAGTTCAAGCACATTCGATTAGTTTATTCCGAAAAGGATGTTATCAATGCAAATCATTGCGATGAGTTGAATGCTGATTTACTTTTATATGGTTCTCGTCACAAAAGTGAAGCTAACAAACCTAGTTTATTAACACATGTAACTGGCAACCTTTCAGAAGACAACAGTCACGGTGGCAATCCTTTGGAACTGGCATATGCTTCTACTCGAGCAATAAGAGAATCCTATCTTGGATTGCTAAATGAAAAGGAAGCGCTGGGTTTAGTTGATTTTGATGTAACTGTTGAAGCAACACATCATGGTCCTACATCTATGAAAACACCACTCGTTTTTATTGAAGTAGGGAGCACCGAAATCGAATATAAAAATGAGAAAGCAATATTAGCAGTAGCGAAAACTATAATGAATATTTGTCTTAATGAGAATGAGGATGCAATTAGACCTAGTATTTGCTTTGGTGGCGGACATTATGCAACGAGATTCGATGAATTAATGGAAATAACACCAGTTGCAGTTGGGCACATTTTACCAAAATATCGTAAATCAAATTTAACAACACAAATAGTTGAACAAATGATTGAAAAAACTGTTGAAAAAGTGAAATGGGCAATTATAGATAGAAGTAGCTTAAATGCAGAACAAATTCAAATAATTAAAGATGGGTGCTCAAAATTTGGAGCAGAGATCGTGAAAGCGAGAGATGTTAAATATGGGAAAATCACTTAATTGTATTTTTACTTCTCTTTTCTTCCATTTGTTTTTTTAGTTGATTACATCGTTCATACCAAAGTATTTCGTAATCCTTGTGACTAATTACTCGAGAACTCAAGCCTGCAATTGTATAGATCTCATCTTGTTTACACCAATCAACACAAACTTCATACATTTCCCAATCTAAATCTTCAGTTTCCCATTCTACTCTAACTTCTTGCCATCCTAATAGATGTGCTGCATAGGCTCTCGTATGACCATCCGAGTAAACGATATCTGTTCCTAGTTTCTTTACAGGAATTATCTCAAGACTTTCTTTTTTGTTAGAATTAAGTTTTTCTTGAATTTTTGCTAGTTTCCTCTTGCTAATGTATAATTGACTTGGTTGTATATCTTTTAAATTCATATGAAAAATAGAATTCATTTTCTGAAATTGCTCCTTTTAATCCGCAAAGTAATCATCCAGAGTAGTTTTTTTCTTAGCATCTTTATTGGATGGTTTATTCTTTATTGTTGTTATCGGGATTTGCTTTTTATTTTGCTTTTTTATTTCTGGTTTTTTAGATATTTTTTGTAGGCTTTGTTCTTCCTTTTTCCTTAAAGGAATTGCTGGGATGTTTAATTCATTGGTTATGGCTTTTGCTAATTTTTCTTCGAGACCATACATTGTGAATATAAGTTCTGGAGATACTTCTTTGATATACTCAATTAATTCATGATAGTTTGCATGTGATGAAAGTGGGAAAGCGGCATCGTAATCCTTGTATATGAACCTAGAAGCCATTCCGGTCACAATCGCACTGCGATAATTGATATGTTCTTTGATGAAATATGGCACTATTTTTTTCTCTCGAGGTTGTATGATAATAGCTTCACCATCACGTAATATTTCGCGCCCTTCTTCTGATTTAGAATCAAAGTAGTCTAGTTGAATTCCGTGTTTTTGATAAACATCACTTACGGAGGTTACTTCTCCATGAGTTACAACTCTAAGGTTGGTGAGATTGTTATACATCTTAATTAGTTCTTGGGCTGAACCTAGTTTACCTGCTGAAAATACGACATTTCGTTTCTCTTTTATAACATCAGCAGACCATTTCAGGATTTCCATAGAAATTTCTTCTCGAGATGGAAAAACTAGTTCCGGAGAACCAAAAGTTGCTTCTATAACAAGTATATCCGCATCAATTTTTGCAACAGGTTCTTTTATTGTTAATTGTCCTCTTCCACCGATATCACTTGTAAATAAAATTATTTTATCATTGTAATTAATAGAAACAGAAGCTGAACCTAAGACATGACCAGATGAAACCAATCTCACATCTAAAGCAGGTATATCATGGTCAAAAGCAATTTTTTCATTAAATTGTGTAGGTTGAAAAGTTATTGGTCCAGTAGGTTTTTTCTGACAAAAGAATAAATCAATAGTTTCTTGTGTTGCTCGGGTTTTTGGATTAGAATACATGAAAGCAAAATGATCAGAATGAGCATGGGTTACAATTGTTTGAGCATTTAGAGGAATTTTCGAGCTTTTACCATCAATTAACAATTTTTGATTATCTGGAAAATCGAATTGCAAGCCATTTCGATAATAGAATTTGTATATGGTTTACCCACCTTCAGTTA
>JABLTI010000237.1 GCA_013166835.1 Promethearchaeati archaeon
CCATCAGGTTCAATTTCATCTGATTTTCTATAGACTAATTGAGTTGCCTTCTCAAAATCAGAAATTGCTTGTTTGAATAAACGCAAAGTAATGAAACGATGACCTCGATGGCGATACATCCGAGCATCTTCGGGGAATTGCTTTATTCCTTTACTGAAAATTGCAATTGCACTACGATATTTTCCCAAATAAGCAGTTCTCCGTCCCAACCAAATAAGGTTATCAACATTTGGATTTTTCTCATATTCCCTTAATGCTTCAAAATACTTCTTCATTAGATCAGATGTTTCAGATGGGATTGGCATTTGAAAAAGTGGTTCTCCTGTGACAGAAAATCCTTCTATCTCAGCAAATAATTTATCATCGACCATTGCATTATTTCTCCTAGTTATTTGATTATAAACTCGCTCATTAATAAAGGTTGAATAAAATGAAAGATGCTCGAACTCGTTGGGAAACACTAAATCTAATTAGAAAAGAGAAATTTAGGATTATTTTACCGATTGCTATGCGTGAAAATGAAATTGACATGTGGATTCATGTCATGAGAGAAGGCAATCCTGATCCATTGACTATAGATTTGGGTGGGGATAATGGCTACTTCGTTTTCACAGATCGAGGAAAGGATAGGGTTGAACGAGCTGTTTTTGGCGGGGATGAAGAAATGCTTCAACTTACCGGAGCGTATGATATCTTTGGAACAGAAGGTTGCTGATGGGCTTTCTTATACTGGATACAAGAAGCTAATCAAATTAGTAGGAGGGGAATTATCCACAATACTTGTCTCAGCAGAACAGTTGATAACTGATTTCCGCACTAGAAGAGTTCTAAGTGAAATTGTAGTGTATGGTCAATTATGTGAAATCGCTAGAGGATTACTTGAGAGAGCTCTGTCAAACGAAGTAATTACTCCAGGAAAAACCACACTTGAAGAAGTTGGTTGGTGGATAGAGGATCAATTACTAAAACTGGGCATGAGTTCAACCTTTGCTTTATGCACACCTATGATCATTCATTCTATGAAATCTGAAAAGGAGGAGTATCGCTCAAGTAAATACATCATCCAGCATGGAGATTTGATGCAATACGATTATGGCATAAGTGCTATGAATTTTGGTACTGACTTCAAGCGTGTCGCTTATGTTTTACAAAAAGGAGAAACCTCTGTACCAGCGGGAATTCAATTTGGTTGGGATCAAGCCATTAAAGCAAGAGCTGTAATTCGAGACACAATTAAAATTGGAATAACTGCTGAGGAAACACTAACAAATATTGGAAAAAACCTCAAAGAGAAAGGATTTGAGTACATTCCCATAACAATAGATCCTATGTTTGGTGGAGGACCAAGCCTTGAACCTCAAGAGGATCAAGAATATCCCGGAAAAACTGAGATAACTGTAGATTGCCATTGTGTAGGAAATACTGGGAATAGTGAAGTTGCATCCGGTCCTTCAATTGCAGGCTTTCGACCGGATAGAGCACATCTAATTATTAAACCCAACAATCTTTTTGCGTTTGAATTCATCGCATACACACCAAATGAAGAGTGGGATGGAGAAAAAGTACGGTTTAATATGGAAGACAACGCTATTGTTACTGAGAATGGTGTTGAGTTTCTGTATCCACCAAATGAAAGAATTTTATTAATTCATTGAAAGGTTGTGCTAGTATGCCTATGGCTAAAATCAAAAATAGTAAGAAAATTAGAAAGTTCATAAAGGAGATAATTACTGAAGCAGTTTCAAGTTCTGTTTCAGATCTTTTTAGGGTTCTAAAAGAATTTCATGAATTAGCAGAAAACATTCCTCAAAAAGAACAAGAGAACTATAAACGATATTTCGATAAATATATGACTCATGAAATCAATTTAGTTAGAATTGAATTAAGAAAAATTGAATTTAACTATAAAGAAAGCATGCTTAAGACTAACAAAAGAGCTGAAAAATTCGATAGGGAATTAGCGAAAGAATCACTAGCTCAAGAGATGCGAACTTTTTATCAAAAGGAATTCTTGAACATCTTAAAACCAATGTTTTACATTGAACAAGTTTATGAGAATTTCCAAAAATATCTTGAGGTAATCAATGTAATACAAGAAGAATTCAATGAATGGTTTTTCCTTGGTAATATAGATTTTATGAAAAAATTATTGCAACCATATATTGTAGTTGATGATACTTCTCGTCGAGAGAAAGAGATTTGGATCTACAAGAGATATGAAAAGGAATTAACTGATGAAAGGAAGAAGAAGATGTTTGATAGAGCCGGTTTATTGGTGAAAGATGATGAGTGATACTCGAGAGCATTTCAAAGTAAGTGACATTCAAAAATTCTCTGTTAAAGTTCTTATAAAAAGTGGTTATCCTGAAGTTTCTGCGAAAGCAACTGCTCATGCTTTACTTGAAGCTGATAAAAGAGGTATTTTTTCTCACGGACTTGCAGGTGGAACTGGATTAGAAGAATCAGTTAAAGGTATAGGTCTTTTTTCAACCGTTGACCCTAAAGCAGAACCAGAAATCCTACCTCAGAAATATCCAGCATTAGCGATTATTAATGCTCATGGCGCTCCGGGACACATCACT
>JABLTI010000124.1 GCA_013166835.1 Promethearchaeati archaeon
TTTGCTGATATAGAGCAAGCTGCTTTTGCACCAGCTAATATAGTTCCTGGAATTGGCTTTTCACCTGATAAAATGCTTCAAGGAAGAATCTTTGCTTACACAGATGCTCACAGATATCGGTTAGGAGTTAATTATGAGTCTTTACCAGTTAACAAACCAAAAGTTGAAGTTCACAGCTATAATCGCGATGGTTTCATGCGACATGATGGAAACTTTGGAGGTAAAGTTAACTACGAGCCAAATAGCTTCGGAGGACCAAAAGAAGATCCTGCTTTTAAAGAACCACCTTTGAGGATTTCAGGAGATGCAGATAGATATGGTCAACCTATTGTAGATGCGGATTTCATCCAACCCGGTATGCTATTTAATCTGCTGAAAAAGGATGAACAAGAACGATTAATCAAAAATATAGTTGGAAGTCTAAAGAATGCTCCAAAAGATATTCAGAAACGAATGGTTAAGCTATTCACTAAGGCTGACAAGAAATATGGTGATGGTGTAGCAAAAGGATTAGGATTATAATTAATAATTCTAATTCTTTCTTGATTTTTCTAAAAAATAATTAAAAAAATATAAAAATAAAAAAAAAGTACTGTAATTGATTGAAAACGGTTAATTAATTCACATTATTTATAAAGTTGTAAATCAAACTTTTTTTGAAAGAAACTTGAATTTTCCATTTGTTGCTATTGTGCCAAGAATGTATTCCTCTTTATAATGATGTGTACTCATTGATAACAATCTTTGTTATGAATTAATTATAGAAAATTCAAGAACATTCATAACAACAATTTACCCATGAATCAAAACATCTACAACAAGACTTGTGTTCTTCACTCTTAGGTGGTCCACATTGGCAACAATCTTCACTTTTAGAAGCACAGCAATCAAAAGCACAACTCTCGCCACAATGACAGGTTGTTCTGCTAGTTCGTTTTTCTCCTGGTTCATCAATAGAATCGAGTTGTAAAAGCTGATTAGTTGCATATTGAAAATTACTAGTTTCTAATTGTGATCTACAAAATCCATATGGATTATTTGCAGCTGCAGCAAAAATACTAATTCCCTTGAACAAATGATATTTATTCTTGGATTTTGTTTTGCTTAATTTCTCTATATTTCTTTTTTGAGCAGATAGAAGAATATTCTTTCTTATTGTCTTACTATTTTTTTCGTAATAATTTATCATATCTGATTTTTTCCAGTAAAAGAATGGGTTATAACTACCTGTAATTCGGTCCCGTTCCAAATCTTGAATGGAATCCCTTATTGTAATAATCATTCCGATATTTTGACCTAGTTTGTCCATTTTGTTACAAATGTGACTACTCTTTTGACTTAATAGTGCTGCTTTCTTTAAGATTAAACCGTATCCTTCACCAGATTTTTTGAAATACTGGAGAGGATTTATTTTGCTGTTTGTATTTTCCCAAGCACTGAGTTCATCTTCTATCAGAGCTATTTTGGATTCAATTCCAAAAATGTCACGAACCAATGGTTTAGCAATTTTCTTGAGAATTTTTGCCATAATTTTAATTGTATATCCAATAACACCAGATGCTGGATCTTGACTCCTATCGATTAATTTATTGTAAATATAACGTCTGTAAACATACTTAGAAAATGAATTTGCTTCATGGTCTTTAGCATCAAGACATTTCATTAGCTGATATATACCTTCACATCTTTGATAAAGAGAACATTGAAGCTTATTTACTCCAATATAAATGCATTCCAATTTTCCTACCCCAAAAGATAATTCACATTACAGTTTAAAAATTTATTTTAGTTCGTTTACATTGTATTTTTCGATTAAAGTATCAGATTTGATTTGTAAATCTTAAAACTAATCTCAAAGTGATAGGATCTTGAAATCTAGGAGAAAACTCCTATGTATAAAAATCAGAGAAACCTAAAACTAAATATTTTGTGGAGTATAGGTCTAATAATCTAGAGGAAATAACTATGGCTAAAATAAAAATAAAAATAAGTGAAATAAAAGGTAAATGTGATAATGGGATGGAAGTTGGAGATCATTTCATAATTCAAGATGGGAAGATCAGCATTCCAAATGGGAAATCAATTTGTATTTGGACTTTAAACGGTATGTTACCTATGTTTCCCTTTTTACTTGAGCATAATGCTTTACCGAAGGATCATTGGGTTAAAGAAGCTACAACCTATACATGTCCAAGCAGAAAAGTAGTATTTTCTTACATTTATGAAGAGGATTAATTACTCACTTGAATTTCTCATTCAGAAACTTTTTTACATATAACAATATCCTCTCTCTTAGTGTTTGTAATGGCAAAAGCAATTGTTATCTATAATACTCGAAGTGGAAATACACAAAAAGTTGCAGCAAAAATTGCTGAAGGATTAGGAGCAGATCTTGCAAGTCACAAGGAAATACCTGACTTGAAAGATTATGATTTCATGGTTTTTGGATCATGGCTTATTTTTGGAACAATAAGTCCTGGTGGGAAGAAATTCATGAAGAAACTTGATTCGGAAGCATTGAAAGGTAAAAATGTTGCCTTATTCATAACTGCTGGTAGTCCAGATCAGATTATGAAAAAGAAAGGAGTCAAAATCCTCCAAAAAGATGTAGCCTATAATTGTATGGAAGAGATTCTTGAAACAAAAGGTGCTAAAGTTATCAAAGAACGATTCGCAGTAGTTGGTGCCTATAAATTCCTTCCCTGGGGTTCAGGTTCAAAATATAAAGGTCATCCTACTGAGGAAGAATTTAAACAATCTGTAAAATTTGGTGCATCACTAAAGAAACATATCAAATAGAAATTCATTCCTTCTTAACAAAGTAGTAAAAGAATCGGTATCTTACTCTTTCGTTTTCGAGGAAGTATTTCTTCATTTCTTTTTCAATTCCTAATTTTTCGATGTGATTTTTCATCACAATTTCATTAGTTATTTTACTCATTGCTCTTCCATCTGCCAGTTAAGAAAAGATTATATTGCAAACTATAGCATAGAAATAGTATTCCGATTTATATTAAGTATTTAATTACTTATCTAGAAAATACACAAATTGTGATGTTGAATGAAAAACAAAAAATATTTTACAATAACAATAATTGCAATATTCTTCTCTAGTCTCCTATTTGGTGTAGCAATAAATAGTAACAAAGTTAATGCTGTATCAAATGATGATGCTAGCGATTTGGATTTGCAGCCAAAAGTGTTTGGTGATATTGATTTCCAATTTGGAACACCAGCAGGCATGTGGGCAATTGAGCATTTGAATGGTCTCATCTACGGTGTGACAGGTGCTTCAATGGTTTTATACGTTTATGATGCTGTAACAGGTGTCAATACAAATAATTATACTATTCCCTATCCATCTTATGGATTAACCACTGATGGAACAAATCTATACACTACCTGTGCAACTTTTGCAACTCCAAATGGTACAATAATGAAACTCGATTTAACTGGAAACGAGATTTCAAGAATAAACGTTCCACTAGCTGCAGGCATTTTGAATGGTTTAGCTTGGGATGGCAACTATCTTTGGGCTTATCAAAATAGTCCCGCTTGTTTCCTCAGAATTGACTATGACACAGGTGTGATATCAAGAAACCTTACTGCAGTAACTGCTCCTCATGGAATGACTTGGTATAATGATTTGCTTTGGGTAGAAAATTATGGTATTGATCAATTAGCAGCTCTCAATCCTTTTACAGGCACAAGAGTATACATATTTAACGCTCCGTATCATTTTGATTCAGGATTAACTCATAATGGAACCCATATCATACAGAGTAGATATATTGATGCCATGGATCCATTTGCTATTAGTTTCTCAAAAATACCCAGTGAACCTGGAGATATTTTTACAAAGAGTTACAGTCTAGGATCGAATATGCTTGATATTACATATGATGGTACAGATTTCTACTGGAATGAAAATGGTTCTTCATACATATATGTCTCTGATGGAGTTACATCTGGAATTATTGATACCTGGGATTCAACCGTAGAGCCTGTTGGTTTGACAATGGTAGGTGATATTTTAGTAATGTCTACCGAAAATGCTCCATATAATCTTTATTCATTTACAAAAGACGGAACAATGTTAGCTAACAATAGTGCACTAAATGTTATGATAAACTCACTAGCTTATGATGGTACTTATCTCTGGGCAATGGGTTTGGATGGAATACTTTACAAATTAAATCTTGTAGACTTCTCAATTGTCTCACAGTACTCCATTGGTAACTTCAAAGGAATCACTTATGACTACGTTAATGATGTAATTTGGGCAGTATCAAGACAAGAACATACAGTAAGATATTTTGATCTTGCAAAGGAGCAATTAGGAAACAATCACATTAATCTCACAATACCAATTACCACAACTGAATATGGTTTAACATTTGATGGTGATTTCTTAGTAATTACTACCTCATATAATGGTGGTTATTACTATAGAATAATTCCGTGTGAACTTGATGCGGAACCACCCCCAACTCCGACACCAACACCCACTCCTTTCGAAGGATTATTTGGTTTATCCAATCTCTATGAAAACCTATTATTCGTAGGATTTGGAATAGTTGGTATGGGTTTAATCGTAGGTTTGATTCTTCTTCTCAGAAGAATAAAGAAATAAACAAAATAAAGGGTGGACAAGATACCAAATCTATCCACTCAAAATCTTCTTTTTTTCACTTAACCAAAAATGGTAGTTCTAATACTAAAGCATCTTCAGGGCAGTCTTCTTCACAAACCCCACAATACCAGCATTCATCATATTTCTTGTAGGGGAACCCATTTTCATCCAGTCTTATGATGTCCATGGTACAGCGTTCCATACATATTCCACAACTATTGCATAGATTTTCATCAACGATTAGTGGCATTGTTTAGTCCTCCTTAGTTTTAATTGGTACTAGAGTTGTTTGAGGTTCCCCAGATTTCTTTCCATATTCCAAAACTACATGCTTTAACCAATTATCATCATCTTGTTGAGGATAATCCGTTCTATAGTGGAACCAACCCCAACGACTCTCTTTCCGTTCCAGTGCTGCATACACTGAGAGTTCCATGCAATCGAGAATAAATTTGATTTCCTCGAAGCGACTTAATTCATGATAATCCCTAACTTGGATATTCTTCATTTCATTTCTAAATCTCGGGATCCACCATAATGCTTGTTGTAATTTTCGTTCATTTTTTGGTGGAACAACATAATCGCTTATTGTTCGTCTTACTTTATACTCAAATTCCCTAACAGTTATTTTGCTATTATTGCCTTCTTCATCTAAAATGTTGAATAATCGTTGTTTCTCATCATTAATGACTGATTCACTAATTTTTTTATGTTGAGTTTTCCTAGCATAAGCAACAGCATTTTCACCTGCAATTTCACCAAAAACAAATGCCCCGGTTAAATGCTGTAAAGGAACACATGCAACATCTCCTGCTGCGAAAAGCCCTTCAAGAGTGGTTTCTGTTTTCTCATTTACCACTATACCAGTTAGTCCATGACCACCACAAAGCTGGTACTCTGTAATCCCCAGTTCAATTAATCCATCTCTAAAATTGATTCCTCTATTTTCCCAAAATCTCTTCTGAATGGGTCGTTCAGTAGTGAAAAGTATTCGTTCAATTTCTTGAATCCTCTCTTCTGGGAGGTGGCTCAATTGAATGAAAATAGGGTCTCTGCCTTCACGAAGTTCTTTGAGCATCGTTTGAGTAGACAAGTATTCAAGTTCAATTTCTTCTCCAAAAGCATTAATTACCTTTGCACCTCGAGTAATCGTGATGTAAAGCAAGGGACAATTAATGTCTTTTATGAGCGGAGAGCAACTTGTGTATTCAAAACCTGTTAATTGTGCTCCAGCACGATAAGCTAATGAATAACCATCACCTGCATTGCCTGGATAATCAAATGTTCCATAAAGGTATCCTGAATTTGGGAGAGAAAATCTTGCGCAACCCCCATTTGCTAGAATAGTTGCTTTAGCAGAACAAACTACGAATTCACCAGTTCTAAGATTAAAACCCATTGCACCGTGTATTTTTCCATTAGTTTCTAGAAGACTGGTAACCATTGTTCGATTTAGAATTTTCACTCCAGCTTCCTTGAGTTTCTCAGCTAAAACAAGTTTAAGATCTGGAGAATCCATTTCAAGAAGGAATTTACCTTTAGCATGAACTTGTAAAGAAAGGTATTTGTCTTGTTCGTCTGTTGGGAAGCGAATGCCCCAACCCTCGAGACGTTTTAATATTGAGTAACTCCTTTCAGCCATAACAAAGCTAGGTTTGTAATCTAAAATTCCATCAGTAGCGATTAGTGCAGAATTAATGTATAGCTCAGGTGTTGTTATCCCTGGTTGAACCACAATGTTTAGTGCGTCCATTCCCATCGCTATTGATCCACTTCGATGTATCTCTCCCTTTTCAATAACTAAGACATTAGCAACAGGATTTTGTTCTTTAGCAACAATTGCTGCTAAACTACCAGCACTTCCACCGCCAATTACTAGTATATCTGTTTCCAAGTTCATCTTCAAACACAGCTTTATGATTTATTCCTGAATATAAGGAAAAAAGTCTTGGAATAATATGATTAATTCTATTTGCTTCATATTAAATATTATTAGAAAAACCTCTATAAAGAAATAGAATTTTCAATTTCTAAACAATAGCTCTTATTTTTTTGCTAGTAATCTACGATTTCCATTCTTTCATAATGGTGTTTGAGTGGAAATCCTCCAAGCATGGTATTTTCTCAAGTTTTTCAACTATCGGTTGATAACCTCTGCCAATAGTTCTTGATCGTATGATAATCATTAGATCGTATTTACCTGTAATTACAGAAACTCTCTCCACACCAGAAATGGCTTTTATTTGTTCATAGTTGCAGACTACTCCGCTTTTTACCTTCGCCAAAATCATGATTTTTACTTCACTCATTGATAAACCAATTATGCCACTAAAAACAAGGATTACACCAATCCCTCTTAGTAACCAAACAACCCAAGCGAATTCTCCTCCCGGTAAAGGAAAATATGCCGGCCAAATAAAACCAAAGATAAGAGTTATTGGAATGCCAGCAACAACAGAAACCGAGGATAATGAATTAACAATTGACATTTTACCCATTGACAAAGCTCTAACATACAGAATCCGGGCAATAAATACAAGCAACATTGAAAGTGCTATTGGAAAAAGTGCGGGGAGGAAAGTTGTTCTGAATACTAAAAATCCCTCAGCATCCATGAAAGGTAATGAAAAAATTATTGTAAAGAATGCCATGAAAAGCAATGTCCATAAGCGAGTATTTGTAGAATCTAAATTCTCTCCATTTCTATATTTAGTTGCGATAGCTTTTTTCTGAAAGACGACATAAACAGCGGCACTCGTATTCAAAACTAAGAAGACAAGAACTAGATTCACCCAATTAAAGGAACCATTACTACTCGTGAAATCAATCGCAGCTAAGATAATTCCTAAGAAAATCATAATGATAGCTTGAATTTCAGGAGCACAAGGACGATTTTTATCAACAATTAAATCACCAATAATCAAGTATATAATGACAAATTGAGATGCAGGTATGAATATCGACAAGTCCATATCTTTTATTATTATAAAATATGAAAGCGAATTTATCCCAGCGAGTAAACCAGATAATGATAACCAAAGAAACATTTTCTTATTTGGTAAACGAATGCCTTTGTAGTATGGATCAATAAACTGACCTAGGAATGAAAATTGACGTTTTTCATCTATATCAGGTTGAGTTTGTTTTAGTTGCTTAGAATCAAGCAACTTTC
>JABLTI010000125.1 GCA_013166835.1 Promethearchaeati archaeon
TAAACTCTTGTAAATTGAGCTTTGCTTTTGAGTAACCCCCAGTGAATCCAGAAACTTTTTTCACAGTTTTATCTATATTAAATTCATTGAGAATATTATTTAGATCTAGAAGGTTTAAAGTTGTGAAATCATAATCTTTAGAGCTAAAATTGACTTTTCTCTTATTAAGAGGAACAAGGTATTTATTCAATTTTTTATTAATTTTCGGCCTAATAGTGTAAGCTGCAAATTCTTCTTTATCAGATGCATCTTCAACAGGAACAACAATATTGCTTTCAACTTGAATAAGAGAACAATCTAATTTTCCGGATAAAAATTGTCGCCATTTCTTTTCAATGTTTAAATATCCTCTATCAACAATAACTAGAGCTGCATCTTTAGCTATTTTTAATGCTCCTTTTTCAGGTGAGATTTTCTGTACTACAAACTTAATCCCTCTTTCTATTAGATTTGTTTCTACTTCTTGAAGCCCTTCTAATAGAAAATAATAATGTCTTTCATTTGCTTCTGGAAAAGAAGCAGTTAGGCCATAAAAAACAATTATTGGTTTCCTGATTTCGTTTGATTTTTCAATAGCATATTCCAAAGCATGGTTGAATTCAGTTCTATTTGATGATTGCATCCAATAAACAATAAAATTACCATTATTATTTAATGGCAAATTATTAAGCTTCTGAATTCTTTCTACATGAATCATGCTAATCAACTATGCTTGATGTTACTTAGTATATCAATTTTATAATAAATAAAAGCTAAATATTATAGATAATTAACATTTTATTAGTGTAAAATTTAGAAAATCAAGTGTAACTATTATATTTCTAGGAGATTTATGTTTATTAATACAACATTTAATTAATTACTTCTAAAATGGAGAGGATTGATGAATGGAAGGAATTCGTGAAACAGAATCAAAAATTACTTATCCTAAATTAAGACGTTTTAATGGAATAATGGGAGCTCTTCACCTTGTTCAAGCTACATTTATGTTGATTGCAAGCTTCGTTATTCCAGGTGTCAAAGATTTCAAATTAGATATATCAACTGATTTCAGATTTTTCGATCCAGGACCACCACCTGATTTGGTTCCGGATTTTACTATTATTGATAATATTATACCATTAGCAATTTTAGCAGCAGCATTTCTATTCATATCAGCAATTACACACTTCTTAACAGTAATACCAGGAATTAATGATTTTTACAATAGAAAACTAGATCAAGGAATCAATTATTTCCGATGGTTTGAATATGCTATTAGTTCATCAGTAATGATATTTGCTATTTCGCTTCTCTTTGGAATTCAAAATCTTGCAGCATTAATTGCTATTGTTGGATTAAATGCTACAATGAATCTCATGGGTTTAATGATGGAAAAACACAATCAAACTACCGAAAAAACTGATTGGACTGCCTTTATCATAGGTACTTTCTCAGGAATAATTCCATGGATACTAATTGCTATTTACCTATTTGGATCAGGAGATGTAAGTGAAATTCCAGGATTTGTCTGGGGTATTATAGGAGGATATTTCTTCTTCTTCTGGACATTCCCAGTAAATATGATACTTCAATACGCAAAAGTTGGTAAATGGAAAGATTATCTCTTCGGCGAACGTGGATACATTATTCTAAGCTTAGTCTCGAAATCATTGTTAGCATGGACTGTATTTGGTGGAACATTCCAACCAAGTGGTTAGAAATTTATGGGATTTAAAATCCCAATTTTTTTTTATTTTTTGCCTAATATAAAATAGACAAATTCTTATTTATCTTGTATATCCAAAATATTGAAGATAACTAATTATGGAAACGATGATTTTAACTTTACTAAACTCATTCTTCTTGAGTGAGTTTGGATAGAAAGTTCTCTAAAGCTTGAGCTTTTTCTTCTGTTAAATCACCGTTTTCTTCCCATAGAATTTCATCCTTTTTCAACAAGTATATGTAAATTAATTGTTCAGTTTCAATACCCAATTTTTTCTTGAATTTCATTTTATTAATATAAGCTGTGATAGTACGTTGTCGAGTCCTTAAATCAGGTATACCTGCTTTCATACCACCATCTATTATAAATCTCATTGCTGTATAACCTAATGCTAAAGCGGGGATCTCATAAAATTCAAAAATTGAATATTTCTTTTGTAGTTTGGCTAAGTAATCAGTCCAATTATTAACTATAAATTGTTGGTATTGTAGAAATGGAACTATTACTATATTGTATTCTCCTTCAAGATCATATGGTAAGGTATATTTTTTTCCTTCTAGATTTTTACCTTTTACTTCTGGAAATTTTTTCATAATTATATGAATTATTCTTGTTGTTATAATTGTAATCCTAAACAATCTTATGTTTAGGCAAATAGTTTCTTTAAAAAATACTGAGAGTTTAAATTGTTAATAAAATAAATAAAATCAAGAGAGTTTTGACATTTTATTTAGAGGTTTACTTTTTATTAGAGATACTTATATTTAATTAGTGTTGGTGGAGGTTTATCCTTGATCGAATTATCAAATAATTATCAAAAAAACAACTTTGCATCTGACCTTATAATTGACAATAAATCAAAAGATTGTGTTGTTTTATTTCATGCTTTCAATGCAACGCCCTATGAAATGCATGTTTTAGCAGATGCCATAGGAACTTTGGGAGTCGATGTTTATGTTCCTTTAATACCAAAACATGGTGTTAGTTCTTCAGTACTAGCTGAATTAAAACTTGATGAAGCCCTAGAATGGAGTAAAGAGTATATTCGAGAGAAAAGGGAAAAATATGGAAGAATCATAATTATAGGCCATTCTCTAGGTTCTGGTTTAGTTTATTCTATTGCTTCTTCGGATATCCCAATAGAAGGAGTAGTTCTAACTGGTTTATCAAAAAACTTCACACAAAGAATACGTTTTATAACATGGTTAGTGAAATTTTTTAGAATAAAATATATCCCAACTATTTTTGGACATCTGGAAAAATCCAAAGTAATGTCAAGGGATTACTTAAACTGGAAGAAGAAATATTTATCAAAACAACCAGTACAACTTATGCGTGAAATGGTAGAAACAGTACCTAATAGATATGATACATTAGCTGATATTAGTGCTCCATTTATGTTGGTGATTGGGACAAGAGATTTTATTACACATGCTGATTATGTTGATAATTTTCTTCTCACAACAAAATCTATGAGAAAAATTGCATTTATCCTTAATAAGGGAAGTCATGAGATATTTTTAGATGATTTTAAGAACATAGTTATATCCAAGATTCTAAATTTTATTATAGAAATATTAGCGGATAAATCAATCAAAGAAGAAGATCTTGTCGAATGTTTCGTTTTAGACAAAAATGCAGAAATTAACAAAACAGAAGATTTACTACAATTAATGAACAAAAACAAATCAATTGTTTCATTGCATAGCAAAGTATGCTATTCTTAAATATAAAAGGACATAAGAAGAAAACAGAAATTGAGTTGGAAAAATTGAAAAAAATTTCTATTATCCCTTTCTCTTTACTTTTGTTATTGATTATTAATCAAGTTATAAGTCCTTATAGCGTTACACCTAACAAAACGTATGAGTATGATGTAAAAAAGGCTGAAGTTTTTGTGAAACTAGATGATAAATCCTATTCTGGCAAAGGTTTCAAAATTAACGATATAAGGTTTAATCAACGAACAACTATTCAGGCTTTTGTCAATAGCTTGGGAGGAGATAATGTTCTATGGACATTATCTAGTGGTGAAGAATCATTAGCAAAACTAGCTGATTGGAATTTAGTTGATGAATCATCATTATCAAATATTATCTTAAATCCTTTCAGTATAATTCAGAATTTCTTATCAAATCCTGCATTAGTAACAGAAGGATTAGGTCTAATCTTTTATCCGTTTCTTGGAACGAATCGTACTATTGAGTTCTTTAAGGATTTGAAAAATCAAACGCATTATCAATATTCGTTTTTCATACCAAAAGTTGATAATGTTCAATATGAAGCATTTTATGAAGAAATTGGCCAAATGATTATTTTCGAATCCCTCGTATCAGGTAAATTAAACCAAAATCTTTCATCACCTGAGTTCAATATGTTATTTACACATCATAGTCAATTTGTATATGATATATCAATAGGTCTCTTACAAGGATCTAGATTTTTGTCTGAGGGTTCAGGTATTTTTGAAAATAAAACAGCCGAATTTAGTTTTGAATCACATATTGAATTAAAAAAATATAATTTGCCTAAATTAAGATTAACTAATAATAATTCTCAATTAAGATGGTGGTTAATTGGAATCAGTGGAAGTTTAGTTCTTATTGTGATTGTATTTATTATCGTTCGATATAAGAAAAGAAAACCATAAAAGCCTTATCTGGGTTTTTACTCAAAGTTCATAATCTTTTAATTGACCAAATTGTTCAATAGTATTGAATTTTTTTCGATTTGATTTGAAATGAGCAAGAATTGGTGAGAAATCTAAGGCGGGATTCTTTTTAATTAAGTTTTTCTCTCCAAATCTAATTGACTGGAAGACCATTTTCAAATGGGATCGAATTATATTGTCTCTTAATTTCGCCCAACCAAAAATAATGCCCCCACTTATGTGGAAATAAAGATGTAATTCCTTTATTCCTTCATTAATTTTCCATTGCCCTAGGACTTCATCTCTCATAAATTTAGTATATAAATTTGAGATTTGTTTTTTATCATATTTCTTTGAAACAGTAAGGAAAAGATCACCCGTTTGATCAGAATGTGTTAATGTATATGTCCTGGGTAAACTAAATTTATCTTCATCAAGATCAACAAATTTTACATGAAGCTTATTTGGATTTAGATTACTCATCTTGGTCAAGATAAATACAATAAATAAGTAAATATATTTTATTGATTATTTTCTAAAAAAAATAGAAAATTGAACATTAGTTCAATTTCTGTAATTTTAAAATATCTGGCATTGATGCTTTTATTTTGAGTCGTTTTTGGTTGTATAATTTTAAACCTGAAATTTCCCCTCGATTTAAAGCAAAGAAATCTTCTGTTGTCATTTTGTAGCTAATTTCTGGTTTTTCTACTTTGCCTTTTATAACATCTCCAGGAACACCATTGACTAATTTTATGTGAAAATAAGCATCAACATCTGGAAAATAGTACTGCATGATTTTATTCCAATTCTTAAAATGTCTTGCTAGTTTTTCATCTGTGATTCTTTTTTTGAGCACATTGATTTCTTTTATTATCTCTTCATCTGTAACCATAATGTTATCTCCAGAATTTATCCATAAGTAAATCGAACACCAGTTCCGCCTTTAGGTTCTTCAAAAATCACAGCATCTTCATCACAAATGTTCCAGCATGCACCACATTCAGCACAGTCTTTCAGATTCTTTGGACGATAAATTTGATTGTCTTTAATCCAAACGTTACGGGTGCAGAATTTCGCGCAGTCACCACAACCAGTGCATTTCTCTTCATCTACACGAACGAATTCCCCTGTTTCACCAGGATAATAATCGACTTTCATTTCTACCTTCATTTTTCAGCCCTCATTTTCTTGTAAATTTCAACTGATTCCGGACCTACTTGTCTGTATGGTTGAATAAATTCATAGAAGTCTTTTGCATCTTGCACAAGGCTCATGTCGTCTTCATCTGCCCCTTTCATCCAATTTGAGTGGATCGCATTGCTAATGAACCCGCCACCAATGATTACGTTCTGCATCATAGCGGCAATTTCTTCATCAGGCATGGAGAGAATTGATTTTTTGTTGAATTCTGCTACGTAGCGAAATGATTGCAAGAAAACATTCTCATTGAGCTTCTCCATGAAATGCTCCTCCAAAAATTCAGCAGAAAAATCGTTTGCATCAATTGCTTTCTTGGCTGTTTCAGCTGCATAGATACCTGTGAAGAATGCTTCAGGCATGCCTTCACCGAGAAATGGTATAACAAATCCACCTGATTCGCCAGTTAGAATTAAGCCATCTTTTGTTCGTTTCTCAATTGCTTCATCGTATTCAAGATGTAATCCCCAAGATTCGACTTTCCCACCTTCCAATTTTTCTTTTATAAAGGGTAAATCGATGAGATTTTGCATGTAATCATTTACGGACTTGATATCTCCTTTGAATAGGTTATCATCCATATAACCACCTGTGCCAATAGTCACTACTTCCTTCTTTGGAAAGATCCAAGGCCATGTTTTATATTGACAATTTGGTGCTAAGAAATAGTAGATTGAATTACCAAAGCGCTCATTCACTACTTCTTCTCCAAGCCAGACATTTAGGATGGTGTAAAGAATCATATTCTCACCCTTTCTTTTAGGAACCAAACCAGCTTTACGTCCAACTATCGAATTTACTCCTGCGGCATCGATTATCACTTTGCCAAAGTATTTATCTCCTGTGTCTGTTACAACACCTGTTACTCTACCATTTTCTTCAATGATATCCATAACAGTTGTAGAGAGTTTAACCTCAGCACCTGCTTTCTTCGCTAATTCTGTGTGCCAGGCATCAAATTCGTCTCTTCGAACAGAGAGTAGAATTATTCCTTCATTTGGTGTTTCTCGAAACATAGTAGTTCGTTCAGGTGCCACCATTAAGGAATGCATTTCATAGATTTCACGTTCGATTGGTCCTTTCATGAGATACTGTAGATCAGGATCCACTAAGGCAGCCATATTCAAACAAGTCCCAGAAACGTTCTTTTCCCCTGGTTTTTGTGATTTCTCCAGAAGTAACACTTTTAGGCCCAATTCTGCTGCTTTCTTAGCCGCAGCGGGACCAGCGCAACCAGCGCCGACTATAACAATATCATATTCATTCTTACTCATAGTTGTAACAACTTCCAATTGTTGGTAATAGATTTTTGAATACTCAAGATTTAACTTGATGTTTCATCGTAGGAAATTTGGTAAACTAGACCTTACATATTTTTAATGTTTTCCTCTTTTTATTAATAGGAAATCTTATTTTTGGACAATAGCTAAAACAAATGTTAATCCTCAATGTGATTTTGAATGAAAAATCCAAACAAAATATCAACAATAAAACTGATGGCTCCTCCTTGCCCACAATGTTCTCAGCAAGGACAATTGGTTAGAAAATTAACTGTTCGAAGTTTACTAATTCCTAAGCTAAAAAATAGAGTTTTGGATATTGCATATTATTTATGCATGAGCTCTGATTGCAAGGTTTCTTACTATAGTAATACGCCGAATGAAATCTTCACAACAAAGGATGTTAAAGTTCCAATTTGGTATAAAAAAGACGCTCATCCAAAATATGCTTGTTATTGTAATAAAATTACAGATGAAGAAGTGATCAATACTGTAAAAGAAACCGGTTTATCAGATATGCAAGAGATCATTAAATTTCTGCGAGAAAAAGTCAAATGTGCATGCGTTGCAATGAATCCATCAGGTCAATGCTGCACGCCGTTATTTCCTGAAGCGATTACAATTGGGTTACATGCAAGACAGAAAGAAAAAACTGAGAATATCTGAATAGAAAAAATTATTCAAAATCAAGTTTTTCCTACTAATTTTATGTTAATTCTTAATTCGCATTTAAAATGTATTACATAGAATTTTTATAATTCTATAATTGCTTAATTAACATGTTATTCAAATGGATTGGGTTGTAAATTTTGATTAGAAACCAATGGTATGCGGTGTTAGATTCCAAAGAATTAAGGAAAAATAAATTACTTGGTATTACAAGATTAGGCGAGAAATTAGTTTTCTGGCGAGATAGAAATGGAGATATAGGATGTCTATTTGATAAGTGCACTCATAGAGGCAAAGGAAGAATTTTAAGTAATAACATGGTACAATGTCCATTTCACGGTTTTGAATATGATACTTCTGGAAAAGTTACGAAAATTCCTGCAATTGGTAAAAAAACACTAGTACCATATCGTTACAAGGTAAATGCTTATCATGCTGTTGATAAACATGGTTTCATTTGGATTTTCTGGGGCGAAAATAAAGATGAATATCCTCCAATTCCATTCTTTGAAGATATCGATGAAAAATTCAAGTATGATACCCTTATTGATCATTGGCCTATTCATTACTCTCGTGTAATTGAAAATCAACTTGATGTTATACATTTGCCTTTTGTTCATGCTAATACTATTGGAAGAGGATGTCGAACATTAATTGATGGACCTATTGTAAAATGGACAGAAAAAGAATTACAAGTATGGGCGTTTATGAGAAAAGATGATGGAACAAAACCTAAAAAACCAGAAGAATTACCTAAACCAAAACATGATGCTCTTCTTCATTTCCGATTTGGAAACATATGGCAAAATCGATTAGCGAATGCTTTCAGAATATTTGCTGCTTTTGTACCAATTGATGAGGAAAATACGATAATTTATCTGCGTCTTTATCAAAAAATCTGGCGTTTACCAGTAACTGGTTGGATAATTACAAAATTAGCAAATAGAATAGGTAATAAAAGAATCCTTAGACAAGATAAACGAGTAGTAATTACTCAATTACCAAAGAAAACCAAATTAAAAATTAAAGAAAATCTACTACAAGGCGATTCTCCAGTAATAGAATATAGAAGAAAGAGAAAGGAACTGATTGAAAAAAATAACATATAACTCACTTTTATTTTATAATCTTTGAATACAAGAAATCTTCACTTTTTTGAGGATAATTATTAAGTTATTAAATATACTACTGTAATTATCAATAAAATTACAGGAGAAAAATGTTAGATGGATCTATCAATTCTAGGTTGGGCTTTACTAGGTCCAATTGCTTCTTTAATACTCGCATTTCCAATTACAGTAATATTGAAAGATAATAGTTTAGTGGATTTAGGCTGGACTCTTGGTTTCATGTCTATGGCATGGATTACATATCTCTTTAATGGATTGAGATATGGTAATTGGTTGGCAGTAAGACAATTAACAATTACAATTTTAGTAACTGTATGGGGAATCAGATTATTCACTCATTATATAGTTCGAAGAGTAATCCGAAAAGTGGAAGATGCTCGATTTGCTGATTACCGTAAAAATTGGACTAAGAATTTCTATTTGAAAACAATTCTTGTCATCTTTTTACCTCAAATATTTCTTGTTTATATTATCGGTTTCCCTGTTGTTTTTGCAAATTCAGTTATAGATGTAAATCCGATAAACACATTAGGAATAATTTTCTTGATTATTGGTAGCATAGTATGGTTGGAAGGCTTCCTGATTGAAACTACCTCGGATATACAATTACTGAGATTTAGAAACAATCCTGAAAACCGAGGAAAAATCTTGAATACTGGTCTTTGGAAATTCTCACGTCACCCTAATTATTTTGGTGAAACAGAGCAATGGTGGGGTATCTTCATAATCGCCATATCTTATGCTTTCTATAACGGTTCACCCTTTAGTGTAACACATATGGTTATAGGGTGGGTGTCGATTCTAGGACCATTTTTATTAACCTTTATTTTGTTGAAATTCTCTGGTATTCCAACAGTCGAAAAAGAAGGAATACTTGCAGGACGAGAAGGTTACAAAGAATTTTTAGAAACAACGAGTGCTTTTATTCCATGGTTTCCGAAGAGAAGTAAATAAGTCAGCATTTTTGCTGACAATTTTCATTTTATTTTTGATGGTACCAACTTATTTATGTAAAATTAGCTAAAGGAAAAGTTATTTATTTTATCTTGACGATTTGCTAACATTTAATTACTATATTACTAAAGTAATCAAATACTGACAAAATTAATGAGGTAGAGGAAAACGACAATCTTTTGTCCCAGTTGTGGAACTGCTAACCGCGATGAAGCTGAAATGTGCTCAGAATGTGGTAATGTTATACCTAGATTAAATGATAATA
>JABLTI010000034.1 GCA_013166835.1 Promethearchaeati archaeon
ATATGATGCATTTGGAGTAACATTATTACCACCTACTTCACTAGGAGCTACCTGAGCATCTCCCACAAATGCTGGGAGGAAGAGAAGAAGTGACATTATTGCTACTGCATAGATTATTTTCTTTCTCAAAATTATTTACTCCTCAATAATTTTATTCTAAAGATGCTTTAGCATGTAGCTAATATTATCCCATTATGAACTTTGCATATTTTAACTTTTCATAGGTGACATAAGAGAGGGTTTATTCAACAAATCAATAGTTTAATTAGGAACTAACCTAGAATTCTGTCGATAAAATCGTACAATTAACGTTAAATTGAATAATTTAAAACAAAAACGGTGTATTCCTATGCGATATTTAGTCTTAGGTTCAGGATTGATGGGTCGAGCAGCAGCTTTTGATCTTCTTCGTCATGATGACACAAAAGAATTAATTTTAGCAGATATAGATGAGAGTAATTTAAAATCAGTTGCTGATTTTCTTAATGATTCTAGAGTAAAGACTGTAGTTCTTGATGCAAAAGATAAAGCTCAAGTTTGTGAAGTTATGAAAGGAATTAATTCAGTAATGGCTTGCATTTCTTATACATTAAATTTTGATTTAACAAAAGCAGCCATAAAATCTGGAGCTAATTTCTGTGATCTCGGGGGGAATAATACTGTCGTTGCTAAACAATTCACACTATCAAAAGATGCTGAAAAAGCTAACGTAACTGTAATACCTGATTGTGGTTTTGCACCTGGTGTTGCCAGTATTTTTGTTGAAAATGGAGCTTCTAAATTAGATACAGTTGAGGAAATTCACATTCGCGTAGGTGGGTTACCTCAGGATCCAAAACCACCTTTGAATTATTCGCTTATTTTTGCAGTTCAAGGTTTAACAAACGAATATATTGAGATTGTTGAAGTAATAAGAGATGGAAAATTAACTAAAGTAGAACCCTTAACTGAAATAGAAGAAATTGAGTTTCCAGAACCTTTTGGGAAACTCGAAGCATTTCAAACTTCAGGTGGAACATCTACTCTTCCTAAAACTTTCCTTGGTAAAGTAAATGAATTAGACTACAAAACAATTCGATACAAAGGTCATTGTGATAAAATGAAAGCAATTTTAGACCTTGGTTTCAAAAGCTATGATAAAATCGATTTCCAAGGTTGTAAAATTTCTCCTCGTGAATTTCTAGAGACAATGCTTGTGAAGAATTTAACACATGAAAACACAAAAGATCTCTCTTTAATGAGAATAGAAGTAATTGGTTTCAAAGACAAGAAGAAAATGAAAATCTCTTATCAAATAATAGACTACTATGACGAAGAGAATAATCTCACATCTATGATGCGTATGACTTCATATCCAGCAGCAATTATCGCTCGAATGATGGCAATTGGTGATGTCAAAAAGAAAGGTGTTGTAACACAAGAATATAATGTTCCATCTGATCTTATGTTGGAAGAATTACGTAAGCGAAATGTCAACATAGAATACAAAGAAGAAGAGATTAACTAATCAACTGGTCTTTCAAACTCTAAAATTAAATTGTATTGGTTTTGTGTTTCTATTGCACATGGTCGGATTTTTCTGACCATTTTTATTGCTTTTTCACCATCAAGTGTTCCATATATGAATCGTTCTGCGAGAGCAAGCATTAATCCAGTTCTTCCACAACCCGCCCAACAATGAACTAATACTTTTTTCTTCTCTTTAATTGCTTTAGAGACTATATCTAAGAATTGTTCAATATGCTCATTTTTCGGTATATCATAATCTGTGATAATTAATTCATAATGCTCAAAATCTGTTTTAATTTCGTTATAATTTGGATGTTCATGTATTCCTTCATCCAATGAAATAATTATATCAATTCCTAATTGTTTAATTTGCAACAAATCGTCTTCGGTTTCAGGCATAGCTGAACCATATAATTCTAGCTCTTTGTAAGTATAAATATCAAAAGTCTTCATTTCTCGTGCCAACTGTTTCTTTATTCATTATCATCTAGCCCCCAGAATTTCTTTTCAGCCCCAGCAGCTTCTTTTCGTTTGCGAAGTGTTTCTGGATCTGCTAATTCTTCGTCTTCTTCATCTGGTTTTCTTTCAAGTTTCTTTGCACGAATATAATACGAGATAATTGATATAGCGATTATAAACGCTGCAGCAATTCCTATAGTCCTTCTTACAGGATTATTTCCTCCCGCGTATGGATCAAAATTCAATTCCATATCAAAATGTCCTTCAGATAATCCATTTGTTGATAATATGAAAAGGATACTTGTTGTATTTAATATGTATAATTCTTCACTTTCACCAATAGAAATTTCTTTCATTACTCCATTAACTGTAGCATTAACAGGATCACCGGAAGTTACAGTTATAGTTATGCTGCCATTATAATATACAGTTGCTTCTATATCCAGCATTGTCTTTGTTTCATTATTAAGAGCAAAATTTTGCGTTGTATTAGAAGCAGCAACTACTAAATTACTTATAGACAAAAATCCAAGTATTATGATAAAAATAAATGGAACGAGTTTTTCTTTAATTTTAGAATTGTTCATTTTTCGAGGTTCCTTTCTTTTGTTCTTCAAGTGAGGTTATTTTACTCAATTTTTCAGGTTCATCCAGTAATTCTATATTCTCTTCATCTGCTTTCTCTTCTACGAGATCAAATATAACAAATTCTTCACCAGATTCAGTTTTAATTATTGTATAACCATCTTCTTTTGGTTCGGTATCTTTTTTCTTTAATTGCTTCAATAGAATTTCTTCATTAGTAATTTCGACTTTCAAATTACTTTTCTTAATAGTGTTATAGAGATATCTGCCTAGTCTTTCATTAGTTTCAAATTTCATTTCTATAACTTTTTCATGAAATATTTCTTCTGTAATTCTTGTTTTGTCATGAATTCGGGAAACTAAGGACATGCCTTCATTAGTATTAGGTATTTTCAAATGAAAACGATATGTTTCAAGAATATTTAGAATTTCAAGTCTAAGTGCATCTATATTGGTATCATCTTTTGCACTTATCATTATTGGTTGTCTTTTTAATGCAGCTTTAACAATTTCCAGTTTTTCCTCTCTATTTTGGGCAATATCCATTTTGTTTAGAACAGGAATTAATGGTATTGCTTCAGCTTCAATCGCCCCTAAAGTATTCATTGATGCTAGAACTTTCATCTTTATGTTTTCCACTGAATCATTACAGTCAATTAATAATAAGACTAAATCAGCATCTGTTACTTCTTTCAGGGTGGCATAAAAGGCATCCATTAAAACGTGGGGGAGTCTGGAAATGAATCCAACTGTATCTGTGATTAATATTTTTCTTCCGTCTGCGTCGAAACTTCTTGTTGTCGTATCTAATGTTGTAAACATTCTTCCACTTATTTCAACTTCAGCTTCAGTAAAGGCATTCATTAGAGTACTTTTTCCAGAATTAGTGTACCCAGCAATTGCTACTAAATCGAATCCTGATTTCAACCTTCTTTTTCTTCTCAAATCCTTTGACATCTTTATGAGATCTAATTTTTTCTCTAATTTCCTTATTATGACGTTTCGAGATGTAACACTTCTGTGACTTTCTAAACGCGACCCGCCTTCCTTCTTTAAGGCAGCTAAACGAATCTGAGTCAGTGCTTCTTGAGTTCCAGCTTTCTTAACAAATATCTCAAGTATAAGCTCAAATCGATCAATGATTTCTACATGCCACATTTTTCTTAAATTATCTAATTGAATTGCATCAAACTTGTTCTCAATTATCACTACATCTGCGTTTAATTCCTTTATTCGACCTTTGATTTGCTTTGCTTTTCCTTTTCCAAATAAATAGTCAGGATGTAATCTATCAGTTTTTTGAGTTATTCTATCTACGACTTCATAGCCTGCAACAAATGCTAATTCAGATAATTCAGCTAAGTGATCTCCTATCCTTCTATCGACTATTACCTCTGCTAGAATAGCTCTTCTTTTTTGGATTTTGCTTAGCATCCGAGATCACCTTAATGTTTTTCTCTATTTATTTTCAAGTTTAACTAAATAAAAGTTAGTTGGTAAATATCCTATTTTATAGATTATAAACAAAGCAAATAAAAGAATATAATCATTTACTTGAAAATTGAAGGGATAATACTCATAACTATGAAGGTATTATCATGTTATTTGTTTAAGAAAACTAAAAAACATTCTATTGTGAGATGAATTAAATGACTGAAGATATTCACGAGAAAAATCCAGAGGAAATTGAAGAACGAATTAAAGAATTAGATGAAATTCTCAGTAAAGATGAAAAAAATATTTCAGCACTTTTAGAAAAATCCTCTTGCTTACGTCATCTTGATAAACATAATGAAGCAGTAATAGTCCATGATTTCTTACTAACACTAAACCCTATAGATATTGATTACTTATTTATGAAAGGTTTAGTGTTGATTGAAGCTTCACGATTTGAGGAAGCATTACAGTACTTTGACTCAATACTCGAAATTAATCCAGAGCATCGAGATGCATTGTTCAATAAAGGATTAGCTTTGAGAAAACTTGGAAAAGAAACTGAAGCCAAAGAAACAATGATAAAAGCATTAAAATAAAAATAATAACAGATTGAATTGCTAGGTGTATATTTATAATAACTAATTTGAATTTTATATTGTATGGAATGGATCAGAAATGGATGAACAACCTACTCAAGATTTTGAATCTAATATCACTTCGAAAGTAAAAAATGCCAAAGAGAACCTGCAAAATATTGTGAAAGAACTTAAGAAAATCGAATATCCATTCTTTGATTTACCTACACAAATCAATCCGAGGAAAATTGCTGCTTTAGATGGTGGGGGATTCTCAGAAGATTTTGTAGGTTTAACTATAATACCATCACGTGCAGCAGGTGCTATCTTCGAGCAAAATGAAAATCCAATTTGGATTGAAGAGGATGATGTTGAAATCCTAACTATGGATGACGATCCTAGGAATTTTGGATCTCTTTTTCGGGATTTACTCGAGGTGAATGTTGCATTAAAACTTGCAGAAATGAAACCGGACATCCTTTTCCTTGATGGATCCATAACTAATTTTGCTTACAAAGGTATTCCTCATAGTCTAAGATTTTACTTGGAGGATATAGATAGTATTGATGAAGGATCATATATTGAGAAATTCTTTAGTCTTTATCAGAAATTTATTCAAACCGCGTATGAATTGATCACCAAATGCATATTGAATGATATAGTTCTGGTTGGTGTTTCCAAGGATTCTCGAGCGAATATATTGATCAAACATTTACACAAAGATTCAAAGAAACATCCACCAATTAATGATGTGTCTTTGATCAATATTATTTCAAATGGTAAAGCAGGATTTACTAAGCCACTTAAATTTGCTCCTAAAATCAGTCCCGTAAGACAAAAAGTTTGGAAAGCAGCAAACGTGTTTCAGGAAGATGAATTGCAATCTTTCTATCTTAGTTACTTCGTTTTAAAGGATGGAGCTCAACCCATACGAGTTGATTCTCTTTTACCACAAAAGAATCGATTAAAGGAAATTCAAGAAGCAATGGTCACATATCATGATGGCAATGGTTTCATCACACCCGCTTATCTAACTCATAAAAAAGCTCACATGTCACATGATTATGGCTCACGTATTGTTAATCTCGTAGTTGAAAAAATTTTTCATGAATCACCAGAAGTTTACCAAGTATTTATGTCTAAAAGACGAAGAGATATTATTCAATAAGCAGATCATATCATCCTCTTTTATTTTTACAAGTCACTATCGAAATATATTTTATGTATAAGCGAAAATATAACTACTATGCCTAAAGTGGGAAATGAGAAAACAAAAGTTATTCTATTTTGTGGTCTATCTAACGCAGGAAAGACAACAATTCTCAATATATTTACTAAAGGTGACGTTTTCAAAACAGCTCCAACTTTAGGTGTCTCTCTTAGTACGCTCCAAGCGAAAGATATGAATTTTCGCATTTTCGATTTAGGTGGCCAGGAAAAATTCAGAGAAGAAGTAACTCCTCTTCTGCCTTTTGCAGATTTGATAGTTTTTGTTGTTGACTCTGGAAATAAGAAGGATCTCAAAGAAGTTTCAAAAGAATTCAAAAGAATCCTAAGCAATACCCAGAAGAAGCTTGTTCCTATATGTATCCTAAGACATAAATCTGATCTTAAGAAAACCATCAAAGAAAGTACTTTGATTAGCAAGTTGGGTATGAAAGGAGTTCTTAACAGATCTTGGGAAATGATAAGTACAAGCGCTGTAACTCTTGAAGGTTTAAAAGAAGTCTATAGTTGGATTTTAAGGGAGACAACAGGAGAAGTTCCTGAATTCAAAGTGGATAAGAAAAAAGAAGAAGAATACTCATTTCATTATCCTTGTCCAATGGTGAAGGTAATGGATGGTGGGGCTACTTTTTGTTTGAATCAAGATCAATTTATTGAAACAGAACTTACTAGTTTCGGATTTCATGATGAAGTTAGTAAAATGGTTTTGGAAATAATTCCTGATCTTAGAAAGGAATCCTTGGAGAATTCCGGCAGAGATATTTGTACGGATTTCTGTATTCTAAAAAATGGTGAGAAAATCCTTAGATGTCCTGTAACTACTAAACAAATAGTGACCAGGAGTATCAAAGTCACTCATAAAAGATATGAAGATGCAGTTATATTATCACAAATCTATGGCGTTAAAATTGGTTCAGAGATATGTCGTGAATGCATCTATAAAATCATAATTTCTCCTGATACAATTCTCAGTGAAGAGGATATTAAGAGCTTGCAGAAATCAATCATTCAGAGTTAATTCTAACCACAATTTTCTTGCTATTAGATAAATTCAAATGAAATAGTTAACAACATTATATAAATCAATAATTCCTGTGTTGTGCAATGGTAGACTTATCTGAATTCTCTTTTATGTTAATTGATCTTGATTATAAAATAAAAGATACAGATAATTCACCAACAATAAGATTATTTGGCAAAACAGAAAAGGAAAAAGTAATTGTAACCATTAATGATTTTCTACCTTATTTCTATATTACACATAAAAAGGGTATAAAGGAGTTCATCAAAAAAGATCCAATTATTAGGAAATGGAAACTACACTTTGAAGAAACTAAGAAAAAAAGGTATTTTGGGGGTGAAGAATTAAAGCTAATTAAATTATCTGGCTCCCATCCAGAACAGACTCCAACAGTTAGAACACGATTTGAAAATGCAGATTATGAAATACACGAAGCAGATATTCCTTTTGTCAAACGATTTTTATTAGATCTTGGCATTCGTGGTTTGAATGTTCTTACTGTAAATTCAACAAATTTCAAGAAAGAAAAGAACACTGTTTTTGTAAATGCCAGTTACAAGCAAATAAAACCTGCATCAAAAGAAGTTGTCAGTTCTGCAGATTATTTTTATAAATTAAAAATTATGGCTTTTGATATCGAAATTGATCATCTACAAGAAACTATTCAGCATATACTGAGTAGTAAGTCCAAAAGAATAGTTGCAATTTCTACTGTTTGGGGAACTAATCAATTTGATAGTAGAGGTAAAACATTCATTCTTCAGGGAGATACCAATCAAGATGAAATTAGATTGATTCAGGAATTCATTGATGAAGTTAATAGCATACAACCAGATGTCCTAATCACATTTAATGGAGATAATTTCGACTTTCCATATCTCCTTGCTAGAATGGAAAAATTATCCATTCCCTCAGCTTTATTCTCAATTTTTCAAAATGATTCGGTATTCTATTCAACTCGCAATCGCTGCTATAGAATCAAGGGACGAATTTCTTATGACATTTCACCTAGAACTTGGGGGATTCACCCTATATCAGGCAAAAAGGGTTTAGGAGACATAGCAGAAACTGTACTTGGGTACGGAAAAATCGAAATAGAAAAGTCCACTGGTGAATTATGGAGATCAGGATTTTTACATGGTAACAAAGCGAATCGAAAGAAGCTTGAGGAATATTCGCTTACTGATAGTAAACTAACTTACGAATTAACTTGGAAATTAGGGGTTCAAGGATGGCTTGAGGTAATACGATTAACTGGTTATCCTCCAGGCGAAGGTCCAGGAAGCACAGAAAGAATCCAAGGTGAATTTGAACTTATGAGGTTCGCTGGAATACAAGATGTTTTGATACCGATGGCACCTAGTGATGATGAAGTTGCTAGAAGGAGAATTGAAAGGAAGAAAAATCCACACACGGGGGGAACAGTACTAATTCCTAAAGGTACTTTACACTTTGGCGTAATTATCAGTGATTTTCGGAGTATGTATCCTTCTGTTTGTGTCGCCCATAATATAGGAGGGGAATCTCTCAAAAGAGTGAAGGATATTGAAGATGCTAATCCACTTGAGTTATTCCATGCAAAACCTCAATCATGTTTATCATTAATGGAAGATTCCCTTATTCGACGTCGTGAACAAACGAAAGAAGCAATAAAAATACTAGATCAAAAATTAGAAAATATAACTGATGAGAAAATGAAAAAGAGATTATCAGAAGAACGAGTGATTCTTGACAAAGAACAATATTCAATGAAAATCGTTGCTAATAGTATGTATGGAAGTCATAATTATATTCGAAGCCGATTTTATTCTATTACACTTGGTAATGCAATTACAAATATCGCAAGAACCTATATTCTTCAAATGGAAAAACTTCTGAAAGAGGTTTCCAAAAAGATTACTCCGGTTGATATTATCTATGGTGATACTGATTCTGCGTTCATAAAAATACTCGATGAGTCTTTTGTAATAAATGCCTTTAATGAAAAAAATCCCAAGAAAAAGCAAAAGTATCTAGAAAAGCTAAAGGATATCACTAATTCGATTCTCAAAAATCTTAATTCTAAATTCCCTGAAGCTATGGAATTAACTTTAGAAGATATTGCCTACAGATTAATTTTCAAGCCAGGGAGAGCAAAAGCATATAGCTATTACAGTATTTTATCTGGAAAATTAAAGATCACAGGTTTTGAAGCAGTTCGTTCTGATTGGTCTATGCTTTCTCGAGACTCACAAAAGAAAGTTCTAGAATTAATCCTAACAGAACCTGTTTTGAAGAAGAAAGTTGAAGATGATGATGTTGATCCAGGCATGATTAAAGCAAAACAATATCTTATTGATTTAGGTCTTGAAATTCTCCAAATGTCTGCTGAAGAACTGATTCCAAAAGCAGTTATTCTCTCGCCAATTAAAAAAGAACCTGGAAAATATAAATCAAAAATGCCAGCTGTTCAAGCATTTCTTGATTTTGCTAAAAGAGAAGGATTGGATCCAACAACAGCATGGAAGGATTTTGATAAATTTCAATGGGTAATAACTCCTGGCAAAGGTATTCTAAGTGATCGCGCTAAACATCCTAAATATGCTACAGAAATTGATCGCGAGCATTATCTTGCAGAAATTTTACGAGCTTCAGAGGGATTTGGATTAAAAGTTTCATTACAAGAAATTAAGAATAAATTGACAACTGAGCCAATTGATGAAATCTTCAAGCGGATATCTGACGATACAGTAACTGAAGAAATTGCAGAGGATTTTGAATCAGAAAAAGAAAATGAAAAGAAGACTCATACAAAACAAATGAAACTAAGTAAATTCTTTGAAAATGAGGAAAACTGAAGAATATTTCTCAAATTATTTAATTACAAAAATAAAATAATTTTAATTATATAAAAGAAGAAAAATGGGGAGAAGATTTCAAATAACTGTATGATCTTCAATATCTTTCTCTTTTTGCTTCTGAACTCTACCTTGAATAGCCTTAGCAATAAAATAAGCTACAGCAATAGGTATTGCAAAAATAAATCCACATAATATTACACCTAAAAATTGCCAGCCAAATCCTAATCGATCAGACATTGTTGTTCACCAGTATCAATATTATATATCTGTTGAAGTTAAATATTATATAAGACTTTTTACTGTTTCTAAAGTTATAAATTCATTAGTTTTACCTATTTTTTTAACCCAAGTTTTAATTTTATGTTAGTAAGTCAATTAAGGTTTTTACAATCAAATCTGGTTTTGATTCTTGAATTTCTTCATAACTGTGTATCCCGGTATTTACTGCAATAATTTTCATTTCGGCATTCTTCGCTGCGTGTACATCATGTGGGGAATCACCTATTATCATACATTCGTTTTTGGAAAAGTGCCCTTTATCGGTTGCTTTCAGAAATACTTCAGGATTTGGTTTTCCAACGGAAATATCTTCTCCTGTGATAATTACATTGAAATATTCATTTATTCCAGCAGAAATTAACATCTTCTGCACATTAAATTTCGGTGTGGATGAAGCTAATGCTAATGGAAGATTAATTTTCCTTAGATACTCAAGTATTTCCTTTGCACCAATGAACAAAGGAATATTTTCAAGTAATGTTGTTAGTATCTCTTCTTTACGATTAGCCAAAGTGATGAGTTTTTTTTGATTTGTTTTAAGTTCAGGAATAAGTGTAAGCAATGTATCCTTCGGTGTCCTTCCCATATTCTCACTTATTCGTTCTTCTGAGATTGACAGATTATTTTCTTGAAATAACTTTACGAATGCAAGAATGTGCTTATCAAGTGTATCAACTAAGGTACCATCAAGATCAAAGATAATGTATTTGATCCCCCATTTCTCTATACAATCATCAATTAGAAGCATTTCAATCAAACCAATAGATGGATTATTTTCTTCTTAAATTTAGATTTATCCCTCAATAATACAAATCACATAACACAAATAAAACTATTAAATATGTGAAAGATTAAATTATAGAAAAGATTGGTGGATCATAGCTTTGTCTGAAACTGACCCCGCATTAGTACAAAATGAAAAAATAGAAGAAGATATTTTGCAAGAAGAAACCGAAGAAAGCATGAAAAAAGCATCTTGGAAAGAGCAAAAATATATTCCTAATAAGAAACGGTTTATCATTTTATCTATTGTCTTTTCTGTTATTCAATTAGCAGTTTTGCTAATCTTCGCTTTTGTGTTAAAAGATAGTGAAAATAGAGGAATGTATGATTTTGGAGTGTTCATCATTTGTCCTACCATAGGACTCGCGATATCTTATTTTGTAGAGAATAAAAAGGAAGCCTTAGCAGTTAGCGCTATTAATGCAACCACTTCTGTTTCAATTTCATTATTGTGTGTAATATTGATTCAGAAATTTCTAACATATCCTGAACCACTTGAAATTACTCTCCTTCTCTTTGGCATTCCGGTAATCTTCATTGTAATTCAGATAGCTGTTGCTTTTACTATGGCACGTGTACGAGTATTGTATAATAAGTTTGGTGATAGTTCAATACCTCGAGATAGTGATGAAGCTATGATTGCGGAATTACGACAGAGTAGAAAGGAAAGAGGACTTGAAACAGAAGAAACAGATGAATTAGCTATCATAGAAGAGAGTAAGAAGAGAAACTAGATTAGAATTTATTGAAATAATCCGAATAGTAAATTGTTACCGGGGAAAAAGAGAAGAAATTCCCCGGCGGATTTACTATTAATCAAGAGGGATTTAGGATCCTTCATTTTTTTTATTTGCGTTTTTAATCGGTCAAAATTTCATAAAGGGTTCCTAAACTACAAATATACATATACATGAAATTTATTAAATTCTCCTTACTAACTGTTCATCGAACTGTTCATAAGAAAGCTGAACTATACCTCCCCTTTTTCAACAAAATAATCCACTTCAGGATTTAAATAAATTTAATCAATTGATTTGTTTTTGATTAAAAATCAACAAAACATGGGGAAATGGTGGTTTTCCCCAAAACCACCAATTTGATCCTCCATATTATCTTTATAATAGATTTGATCACTGTTTTGATAGATCAAGAAGGCAAAACTTCTTTGGATCACTATAATATATAGTATAACTTAAGTTAAAATCTCCTAAGATACAGTTCGTGAACTGTTCAGAAATAGCTGAACGATTATCGAATAGTTTTTTAATGTAAAAAGACTTATTGAGTTATCAAATAAGCATCAAACTATGTTTACAAACCAAGTTTGTTAGTTGAGTGATAATGGTAAATAATTTCAGAGATAAAATAGCATTTCTTCTCATTTTTTGCTTAATTGTATTCAGTCCCTATAAGCAATCAACAAGGAATGTCTCATCACAAGCAAATTTAGTTGAAGAAGAAGATCGATTCATTATTTATGCAGGCAATGAATACAATATAGTTGTTCCAAAAGGAAATGGACCTGAAATGATTTTTGAAGCAGAGAATTTTGGGGAGATTATGCTAAAAATTGATTACATTTCTGAATATACAAGTTCCACACAATACCTCAATTCACTAAACCATCTTTCTGGGAAAGGTTATTCACTTGATAAATTAATTTGGAGTTCTATTGGTTCTTCTGATATTAATAAAACATATGTTAACCTCACTAGAACTCATTTAGATGAAAATACTACACTCGATTTTTCATTAAATGTATTTAATCAAAATCAAACCATAAGAGACTTAGATGTAAAAGCATTATCTAACACATATATGGAATTGCAAGTCCATAATTGGAGTTATACACCTGAATCAAGAGGGCTTGCGTTAAACATACTAACTTACATGCAGGAAAATGAGGATTATCTAAGATTAGGTCCTTTTGCTGATATTACAAGGGATGAGTATGCTGCAAGAATTCTTTTAAACGATTATAAATTTGAAGTAAGATTAAAATCTGAAATTGTTATGATAAAATCTACAGGAGAAGAAATTAAATATACGGTATTTTTCTTCGCACAATATAGTGTGGCAGAAGAAGTCTCTGAACCAGCTGATTTCTGGATATCAGTACCTTATATTACAGATGTAAATCAAATCATTTTCAGTTTTGTCTGTAGCATAGGAATTGATCTAACAAATCAAAATTCAATATCATCATTTGGTTTATTTGTCTTCGGTATATTATCAATAGTTGTAATCATTCGATTTTTTATTAGGAAAAGGAGGAAATACAATTGAGACCATTGTTTAGGAAATCAACAATATTCTTGAAAGCTTCTTTTCTATTCTTAAATTTGCTATTAATAGTAATTGTTGCTGTAACAGCTAGTTTGCCAAATGAAAACCAAATAAATGAATTAGAGATTTCACATAAAGATCAGTATTATCCCTTATCAAGAATAATACCTCAAGATATTACAGCTCAAAACCTCAATACAAATTTATCGAGATTAATTTTTGAAATCTATCTTGATATCCTGCCAAACGGAGAAGATGCTCAAGTCTCAGCACATTATACTTATCAAAATATTGGGAACAGCTCAATATTCAATATTGTTAATATTTTAGATATTAGTACAGTTTTAGTAGAGAGTAGATTATCTACAATATCAGTTTCTGATGCAAATGGTAGTCTGTATTATGAGTGGATCATAAGTGATCTCATACATATACTAAATATTACGATTCGAGAACCACTTGAGTACCAGCAAAGATACTCATATTCTGTTACCTATTTACTTGAGAATGTAATTTTACAAAGCTTTGAAGAGGCTGAAAATTTTGTATTTCAATGGACACTTACACAAGATGAAGATATGGAACAATTTACTTTGATTATTACTTTACCAGCTCAATATGAACTTTATAATCAATCAGCTTTAGAACCTGATGCTGATTATATGTCAGTTGATGGTAAAAGGTTTGAATGGGATTATTATAATATAGAAGAAAATGACATTCAAATTTGGATTGTCAGATTTCAAATCTACCAAATGCCAACAATACCGATACCGCCACCAAGTAAAGGTGCATGGTTTGGTATGATTGGAACATTTTTCGCAGGATTAATCGCTGGTGGTCTTACAGTCTTCTATATAATAAAATCAAGAACAGATATTGAGAGAAAAGAAATAGTTGAAACATTATTATCACAACCAGAAAAAGAGATAATTCGAATTATTAAGAATGAAAATGGTGTAACTACACAAAGCAAAATATGTTCTGTTTCTGAATTCTCAAAAGCTAAGGTGTCCTATTATCTTAATGAACTCGAAAACAAAGGTATTGTTAAAAAAGAACGATGGGGTAGAATGAATAGGATCAGAATAACAGATGATTCAGTTGATAAGGCATACGTAAAAGAGGTAGAAAAAAAGGAAATGGACTAAAAAGTCTCTATTACTGAATCTGTAAAAATCATTATATTCAATGTTCTTAGTAATCAATTTGGGTTAAAGTATGAGGTTCTTAAGAAAAGAATTAATGAAGATATCTTTCCTTGTTATAATAATTCTTATACTTTTAACAACTGTACTTATCAATGTAAATCAAGCATTTTTCTATTTGGATAAACGTCTCAGTGATGACACTCAATTATCTGTAGAAAATCAAGATGAAAGCTTAACAAATACAGTTATTCTACAATCAGACTGGATTACTAATGAGACAGTCTGGAGTCAACCAGAACAATTAACTCATCCAGATATAAATAGAAATGAATATACTGCAGTTCAAGGACCAAATAATACCTACTACTGTTTATGGATAAAGGAACTTAGGATATTTACAAATGCAATTTACTTCTCATACTTAGAGAATTTTTCAGCCAATGAATGGTCTATTCCTAAACAAGTTATACAAATGGATTCAATCATTTCTGACCCAACAGCAATAATAGATGAGAATAGTACTTTACATCTTGCGTTTATTTCAACAAGGGAAAATATCTGGCAAGTAAACTATATTTCTAAAGAAGCTCAGAATAATATTTGGAGTTCTCGAGAAGTTTTTGCTAGAAATTCTGATTATTCTTATTCGAATCTTGTTTTTTCCATTTCAAATAAAATTGCAGTTCATTTAGCGTGGATTTCCACGAAAATAGGAACAAGTGGTCCAACGCTAGATAGTTCCATTCAGATTATAACCAAAAATCAAATTACTGAATTATGGGGTAATTCAAGGGAGTCATTCAGTTTAGAAAATCCATTGGCTTTTGATATGGCTGTAAACCAAAACAATACGGTGCAAATTGGTATAATAAAATGGGATATAACTTTCACAGGGAATTTACTCGTAATCTCAAATTCAGATAATGATACAATAAGTTGGAGCTCAATAACGCAAATTGCTAGTTATGTCTCTAGCTACGGTTCTATTCGAATTTATCCAAGTATAATAACTGGCGGATTTCATGTCCTTTGGAATTACAAATTTAGTCATAAAAAAATATTACATCGAGAATTACACCACAATGGAACCACAAGAACAAGTGCTGTTCAAATTAATCTTCTGTCTACAGATGGATATATCGCCGGAATAGGTGAAAATCAGACTACAAATGATTTATACATTTTGTATGAAGAAGTTTTGTTCTCGAACCCTAATCTAAAGCAGAGAAAGAGAAATGGAACAGGATTAACCTGGGAAATTGCTGAACAAATTTCAACAGATTCACAATCATTTGACCCTATTTTCATGCAGAATTATTACTCAAACACTTCAGAAGCGGTATTACTAAATCTAAATAGAGAACGATTGGAAGCAAGAGTGTTTACAAAACCAACTGCTTTCTTAAACGCTACTGCAATAATCATTACTTCCAACAATAATAACAAAGGTAGTTTTACAATTGATTCAGAAAGAACAAATCATTTTGTTTGGCAATATATTGGTCAAACAGGATCCGACATATATTATCAGAAGAAAGAGATAAACAGCTCTTGGGAATTTCAAGGAAGTATAATGAGTGAATGGAAAGTTGCAGCTACAAAACCAAGAATAACTGTAGATTCAACTGATAATTTACACTGTCTCTTCGTTGCGGATGTTAATGCTTCTGGAATAGATGGATTGTTTTATGTTACAAAAAATAGCAATCAAGATAATTGGAGCATTCCTCTGTTGGTAAAAATACCAGGAAATGATGCAGAAGATGACGATTTTGATTTATTGATTGATTCTCTAGATACAATTCATATTGTTTGGGCTGAATCAACAGGAATATTTCAGAATAAAATGTTGTATAGTTACAAGCATAACTACCAGACAGTATTTACTACTGAAAATATTTTAGTAAATAGTGGAATAACATCCAGTCATGTACCAAACTTTGTAATTGATTCTTTTGGGACTGTTCATTTAATCTATACCAAGGGTAATCGCGGAAGTTTAGTGAATGAAGTAGATTATCGTTATAAATTATCAGGTCAGAGCTGGTCAACAGAAGAAGTAATAATATCATCAATTGATGTAGATTACATAAATCCACTTTTAACTGTTGATTCAGATGACACTCTAAGATTAGTATATCTTCTAAGGTATAGTGCGGGTAATTACTTATTGTCATCAACAGAATTGTGGCAAAAACCTTTGCTATCTAGTTGGTCATATAATAGTACATTGTATTCAGATGAATTAACGACTAATCATGAATTCCTAATAACAAAAAATGATACACTAGTTTATTCACATCATGTAACTAATTTACCGAATGATAAGTTTGAAAATAACTTCGTTGATAAAATATTGATTACATGTACAAATGAAATCGGGGAATGGAGGTCAAGAGAGACATTATTCCTCAATCCAATTTACAATTCAGAAATATTTGGGATATATGATGAGAAATCAGATAATATTTACTTTCTTCTAAATGATAAAAGAGTGAATAATCCACAAATACACATGATTTTTAGACAGAATGACACAGATCAAGATTCATTAGGAGACATAGATGAAGAGATTTTCTGGACAGATAAGTATGAGCAAGATAGTGATAATGATTTATTATTTGATGGATATGAAGTGAGAGAAAGTCTCAGTAATCCTGCAATAGCAGATACTGACTGGGATACACTAGGTGATGGAATGGAAGTTAATCTTTACTTAACAAATCCATTAGTAATAGATACAGATGGCGATAGTATCAGTGATGGGGATGAGGTAAAAATCTGGGGTACAAGTCCAATTGATGTTGATTCTGATGGTGATTATATTTCAGATTATGCTGAATTATTTATTTATCTAACTAATCCCAATAACCCTGATACAGATTACGATGATATGCCGGATTACTGGGAAATAATAAACAGTTTAGACCCCAATCTTAATGATGCATGGAATGATGAAGATTCAGATAATCTATTCAATGTAGAAGAATTTTTTGAAAATACCGATCCATATCTAAATGATACAGATACAGATGACCTTAGTGACGGGGATGAGGTGAAGATTTGGCACACTGATCCATTAAAATTTGATACCGATGATGACACCATTGGTGATAGTGATGAGGTCTTGATTTACCATACTAATCCTTTGGAGGAGGATAGTGACGGAGATGGGTTTACTGATAGAGAGGAACTAAACAGTCAAACGGATCCAAACGATCCTAAAGATAACATTCAAATTCGAAAACTTAGGTCAGCTCTTATTGCAACACTAGTTCCAGTAACAATTATTCTCTTATTTTTTGTTGTTTTTGAAACTCGTTATAGAAAAAGAACTAAGAAAATGCTTGAAACTGAGAAAGATGAAATTGCATTAGAAGAAGAAAAACTTGCACAATTAATTGATACTAAAAACGATTAAAAAGAAGACTAAATTTATGTTTTCTTTACCTCTAACGAAAATGATAATTAACATTAAAACAATCTTTTACTAAGAATAATTGACTTTCATCAAAATTGAGAAGTTTTATATGATTCACAAAATAATCGTTATTGATTCACGAACAACTGTAGGACAGGTTCTTTACGATAATGGTGTAGTTGCCTTAGAGACGGATCTTCTCACAGGATTTATTTCCGCCTTGAGTGCTTTTGCAAAATGCTTAGGAGAGAAATCCATTGAGTTTAAAGGGGCAGATTTAGGAGACCATAGATTTTCTTTAATAACTCGAGATCATTTAACCTATGCAATTTTTCAAGATTTATTTGACAATGAGCCTTTTGCCCGGTTAGCATTGAAAGAAATGATAGATATTTATCATGATGAATTATCTCTTCTGAATTTATCCATTGATACATTACGAGAATCAATAACTAAGGAAATTACCACACTCATAGAAACGGAATATTTCCCTGTAGGAATTCTAAAGACAATTAATAATGATATTGAAACTCTTATTTCTAATTCTGATATCAATTTTGATTTGATGTTCTTATTAAGTATAAATAATGGTATAATCCAAGTTTGGAGAAGGCCTATAAATCCTTCAATAATGAAACAATTTCTCGACATAATATCAAAAATACCTTTGGAAATGAGTTGGTTAGCAGAAGGGAAAACCAACAACTATGGTCTTTTCGATGTAAATGGTGATGAACCAGAACTTGAAGCTTGGATGATAAGAAGAGTTAGTACTACAAATTATTTTATTGCCGGACGGGCTATTGCCAAAAGTGAACAAACAAAAGAAGGATTTTCTACGAAAATATCTCAGATTTTTGAGAAGGTTTCAGAATTAGTGGAGGATGCACTTGAGAAGGAATGGATAAAAACAAGAGAGGAATTATAAAACTCTTCAATCCATGAGAAAATTTTAAGTAATTCTAAAGCGCATTTTTTCTTTAACAAGTAATTTTAATGATCAAGATTTATTATTATCTTTAAAGTACAAGCAGACTGAGAGAATAAATCAATGTCAAAATCTGAAAACATCAAAAAGCTGCTAGAAGATGGTTTAGAAGCTCTGAGGAAAAATAAAAATGAGAAAGCTATAGAATATTTTGATCGAGTTATAGCTGTTGAATCAGAGAATACTATGGCTTGGAATAATAAAGGAGTAGCATTGAGAAAGCTTGGTAAAATAGAAGATGCATTAAATTGCTATAATAAAGCACTGAGTATTGATTCTGATTTATCTCGAGCGTTATTAAATAAAGCTCGAGCATTAAAGATGCAGAAGAAATTTGATCTAGCACTTTTCACATATGAAGATATTCTAGAATTACATCCAGAACATCGTGTGGCAACAGAAGAAAGCGAACGAGTTAGAAATTTACTTTCAAGGCAAGTTCAATTTACACAAGTAGAAGTATCGATAACCGAAAAAGAAAGCGAAGAAAGAGAGCTTTTCCAAGAACGAAATGAAGAACTGATTGAATTTTTAGAAGAATCTCGTAAAAGTATAATTGATTCAGTTGAGAAAATTGAGGAAATCTTCACATCAGGAATTAAAGAAGAAGCATTGGAACATAGAAATCGTATTCTCAAGGCATTAATTTCATTTAACGAACAACTACTTAATCGTATTAGGAATATAAATGATGAATTCGTTACCTTGGATTTTGAAGAAGAAATAAGAGAGTTAATTGATAAATGGGATGCATTTAAAGATACAAAAATTGAAGAATTAAAAAACTTGGATTAAATAAAATTTCTTGATAAATCATCAAAAACCCATAATACCAGCATATAGATGAGTGTAATACTGTGGTAGTAAGCTAATATTGGTCTTTTTTATATATTGTAATCGCTGAGGAATATCTGCAAATATACACTTTGGCACAATGTGAGGGTTTAGATTGTGTCGGGTGAATGGATAGCTTTGCTGTCAGCCGAGGTGAATAAGGTTTGATGAGACTCTTAACAGTACATGTGCCGGATGGATTTTTAGAAGGGTTAGATGAACTCGTACGCCAAAAAAAGTACGCAAATAGAAGCGAAATCATTAGAATTGCTATTCGTGATTTATTACGAGATGAACTTTGGGATCAGAGATAACTCTCTCCCATTTGTTCTTTTCTTTTATTTATTCCATCACAAATTATTACATATTTTGGAGAAAACCTTCCACAGATTCTTCAACATCCAATTCTACAGTTGGAATATTCAAAATTTTTGCAACATATTTTAATTCATTTTTAAAATTCCCTAAAGTTAGGGTCAAGTGATTTGAACCTACTGCTTTTACAAACAATTCTTTCGGAACTTTATGCTCAACAATAGTATGTGGCCAAGATTCACCCCAAGCTTCTTTTGGTTTTTGATATTTTGTTGAGAGTTTTCCTACTCCAAACTGTAAGATGTATTTGCCAGCTACTTTCATAATTTGAGCATAAGTTGCTTCTTCTGTTGTTGAAGGAGTATAAAATCCGAATGCTCCTCCTGATTCACCTTGGCATTGAGGTTTAATTGCACTTTTTGATAAAGACATTTTAGGTTCATTAGAATTTGTAGCATAAAACGCACTTGCTCCACCACAATTCGCAATTACAAAGTAATCTTCTGTTAAAACTTTTAAATCCCCAAACAAAGGAGGGATTTTACTATTCAATCCAAATAATATTGCAGAAATTATAAGGCTCTTAATATCTCCTTCACAAGTTGTTGGTATTATTGGTTTCTCCCCTTCACTATCATATGGGAAAGGAAGGAAAGCAGGTATCAAACATCCTGTTACCCCAAAATTGATACTAAGTTCTGGTTGACATTTAAGTGAAACTCCAATAATTGATTCACCACTATCTAATCTTTGGGCAATCAAATCCTTTGCTGCAAAATACAATGCGATTTGTTTATTAATGGAATCTTCTGTGGTCATCTTATTATCATAGACAATTTGACATTTGTTTTCACTTAACCATTTCAGAAAATCTGAAACACGATTCACATTCTTAGAAAGCAGTGATTCGACTCGGTCTATTAGTGTATTTTGATCTTCAATTACTATATCATTTATTAGAAAATTTTTCAGAGATGGTATATCGTCATTTAAATGCTCCATATTTAATGCTGGACTACCTCCCCAAAGTATAAGTGTTCCATTTCTCAAGTAATTGACAGCACAGGATGCTTTTGACCAGGACAGTAAATCTTGAAAATCCTTTTTCGAAGAAACAATAAAGCGATTATGTGTTTTAATATGATGATTATTCGCTAACTGCCAAAATGTTGCACCTGTTGAAGCAACAGCTGTTATACCAGGCCATAATGGATCATTTTTTGTAACGAGTGCAATTGGGACATCCATTTTGTTAGCTAAGGCGAGAGGTACATTTGGTTCATTCCAAGCCCAGCAACCCATTATTAAAGCACTTATATTTTCCCGCAAAAATTCTTTGCTTATTTTATTAACATCTTCTAAGTTGTTTATTCCCCAGACATTATTATTCTTCTTTTGTTTTCGAAGCTCGGTTTGGGGATCTATAACTATAAATCCATTTAATTCTAATTTTTGTTTAAGCTCAAGATGATTTTTTCTAATGTAATCTTCTCTTTTTTTGATTAGATGAACTTCGCTTCTTGGATCTGTAAAAGATACTATTCCAAGCTTCTTTTTTGGAGTTGAGTTGTATTTCTGTTTTTTTGCAGTCATAATAAACTCCTCCTAAAACGGAGTTTTATACATATGTTTCTTCTATTTTTGATTTTCTCCAATAAAATAATGGGTATTTAATTAATTAGCTTTTACCACAAATCATTTTAATTAAGAAATTTCTATCTAGATAAAGAAAAATTCTCTTTGAATTAGGAGTTAACGTATGTCCTTTCCTAGACAACGTTTTGTTCTCGACACAACTGCTTTTACGGATGCCAAATTAATAAGTCATCTCGGTGGAAATATAACTGAAGCTGTAAACAGACTTTCTGAATTAATTAGTATAGGTAGATTACGATTAAACATTTCTTGCTATATGCCACCTAGTACATTTAGCGAGCTCAAGAATTTTCTTCTTGAGAGCAAATGCACAATTCGTGATGTCGACCAGGTTGAAGCATGGGTTGTAAGAAAGGCACCGGATAGACATTCAGTTTTGTTATCTTCGCAAGTAATTTATGAATATGTATCTGACGTAAGGGATAGATTAGATCAAGGCATGAGCATTGTTAGAAGAGCGATAAAAGAAGCATTAAAACAAACAGAGAAATATCAATATGACGAAAATGCTCACACGATTAAAGATATCGAAAGTGCTCTTTCTAAAACCTATGAAGACAAATACAGACAAAAGATGAGAAGAGGAGTATTAGATTCCCTTCCTGATATAGACACACTTATTTTAGCCAAAGAACTTGGTGCTGGAGTGGTCTCAGCAGATATGGGAATAAAGTCTTGGACAGAAAGAATGGGAATACGGTATGTAGAAGCCCATTTCTTCCCACAGATTATTCTTACTTATCTTGAAAGATTAGAAGATATGCCTAGTTCATACAAGAAATTTTCATCGAAAAATAAGAAAAGTTGAGAATATACATGATAGATAGTGGAACGGAAATGGATTCAACAATGGAAGAAACAATGAATCAAGATGAAGTGAAAATCCTTTTTCGATCCAGAGATGATTATATGTTTGCTGGAGTAATCGGAGGACTAGCTTATTTCTGGGGGAAGAATTCAACCACCCTTCGAATTCTTTTTCTTGGTTTATCATTAATTACTGGTGGCCTTGCTATTATTGTATACCTCATTTTAATGAGAATTATTCCTTTAGAACCTGAAATAGAAAGTAGCTCATAGTTGATAAAAAGGTTTTAAAGAAAAATTTGGTTTATCATCTTAATTCAATATCAATGAGTTGTAAATCTTGAAGAAAATCTGGGCTCCTTGGAGAATTGAATATATAAAACAAACTAGAGCTGATGATGAGTGCTTCATTTGTGATATCATAAATGACGAACCAATTAATGATAAGAAAAACCTCATTCTTTACAGAGGAAAAAAAGTAATTGTTCTTTTGAATTTGTATCCGTATATTGCTGGACATTTAATGATTGCACCAATAGAACATACAGCGGATCTGAAAGATTTACCTTTAGAAACTGGTTCTGAAATGTGGGAATTAACTACTAAAACAGTTGAATTACTAAAAGCAGCCATACAACCAGAAGGATTCAATATTGGATTGAATTTAGGAAAAGTTTCCGGAGCAGGCTTAAAAACACATTTGCATATTCATATAGTTCCGCGTTGGAGCGGTGATACAAATTTTATGCCCATTTTATCCGATACTCGAGTAATATCACAAGAATTAGCTGAAACATATAGTGAATTGGAGAAATTCAAAGAAATTTTGGAGAAATAGTAAAGGAAAGTGAATTGAATCCAATGGCTTTAAGTGATTATTTTGGAGAACTAGCAGCAATTGGCGGTGCTATTTGTTTTGAAATCATTGATTATAATATTCAATAAATGGTTTATTTATAATTAAATGTCAAGAAATTATTTTTGTAGTTGTTATTGAAGAGATAAAACACGACATAATTTTCATTTAGATTTTTACTCAAGTATTTTGTTAAATAAAGAAAAATTAACAAGTTTTAATGTTAGAGTTCTATTTCAAGAAATCTAATAGGCTTGAAAGTTCTATACTAATCCAATCTTAAGAAGACCTCTAAATATAGCTTGAAATGTTTTCAAAACAAACTTCTGACCTAATTTGAGATTCATTTCGATAAAGAAATCCTTATTTGAATAATATTCATGATCAGCTATAGATTCATTTTCATTTACTTGTGACATTGCCTTAAATGCTGAAAACCATACTAGATAACCAAATGTAGGCTTAAAATTGAAGGGTTTTTTCATTTTTTTTACAAATTTCTTTGCTTCTCTTCGTAATTTCTTAGATTGTTTGTTCTTTTTCGTATCATTCATACCAGGAGAGTTCATAACACCAATTTTGCTTATTACCTTTCCACCTGAGGCCATAATAGCAAGGGCATTTGTTGCTTCTTTAATCCCTCTATAACTTCCACTTGTAATAAGAACCATAAAACGTTGATGAAAATAACGGGGTCTATGCAACAGATAAGAAAAACGATCAATGAAATTTTTCATTCGCCAATTTACATTCATTGAATGATTGGGACTTGCAAGAATCACTCCATCAGATGATTCAATCTTATTGATAATTGTATCACGATCATCCTTTAAAGGGCATTTTTCCTCACCTTTTGTTAAACATAGATGGCAACCATTACAACATTTTAAATCAATGTTTTTTAAGAATAAATATTCATATTCACAATCGTTTTTCTCTTTATGAATACTTTCAATTGTTTTTATTGCATTATAGGTATTTTTTTTTCGTGGACTACTAATTATTGCTAATATTTTCAAGTTTTTATCCTCATTTTGTTTCTCATTGAGACTCAAATTGTTAAATCGAACATACTAATCAAATTTATAATCTTTTGCTTTCATCTAAACTTACTTGAGATGAAAATATGAAGAGAACTTAGTTCTTTTGCTAATATTTTGAAAAAACGCTAAGTAGGATGGTAGCATCCTACCTATAACATAATTTTTTCAAACGTCAAAGTGAATATTAGATTTTTACAAATATATGGACTGTAGCTGAAATCCATTTTGCAAAAACGATCACTGATAATATGATGAATGCATTTGGATAGGTCGTTATTCTTGTAATACCACCTATAATCCCAACATCTGTTAGAATTACTAGAAGTACTTCTAATGTTGCCAATGTACCTAGAATTATAGCGGAAATAGTTAGAATACTTTTCCACTTGTAATCTTTCTGAAAATTTGCCCTTATAGGAAAAACAGACATGCACATTGCAAATCCAAAAATTGCTAACCCAACAAAAGCTGAAAAATTATCTGTTATTTTTGGTAAATTTAACACGTTGAAAGCAGCTAATAGTATTAAGATATACAGAACTCCTATGAGTGCTCCAACAATAGTTGATATATTTACTATGATAGTTTTAAATCTTGGATATTCTTCTTCTTGAATTGTTGTCATAATTTTATTCCCAGAATTAGTTAATTTTAAAGCATAAAAATTTTGTTTAATCAATAAACAATTTAAATTTGAATGAAATATTTAAGAATCTTTTTGTTATAATGATTTGTTTATTTCAAGAGATAGTAAAATGGCGATAACAGATTTTCTTGGTGAATTAGCAGCTATTGGTGGAGCAGTCTGTTTTGGATTAGGAAATGTAATCATAAAATCTCAAGGTAGTAAAATTAAACCAATGGCA
>JABLTI010000126.1 GCA_013166835.1 Promethearchaeati archaeon
ATAATAAAAAGTAAAATGAGACATATACCTTCTAAGACTAGGGTTAACCAATAACCAACAATTAATGATAAGATGAATCCTGCAGTTAATACAAACATGATTACAAGTATACTGATGATTTTTAGCTCCTTATTCTTTGTATTTACTTCTTCAATCACATATTTGTATTTGAATTTACCAAAAAGGAATATTTTCAAGAATAATCCAATAATGCCTACTATGAATATTACTGGAAGCAGAACAACAGTCATAAGAAGGATATCCATAAAGAATGGTTTCTTTATTTGAAGAAGTATTGCTACTAAAACCATTAATGGAACAGTTGAGAAGAGAAATGGGAGTTTAGCTTTAATCTGATCTCGTATATTAATTGGCAGAGATGAGGTAATCGTCTCTCCACCTGTTTCTATACTAGTAACGCCTATTATTATGAAGAATGTTGAGAAAGTAGCAAAACTCATTATGTATAACACCAATGCAGGAATTCCAGTACTCCCAACTACTTCATTAAGCGCATATGCAAGAGCAGTTGAAATAGGAATCATTATTGGCATAATCATGTAAGTGATTGTTTGCATCTCTCGAGTAATAACAGCCAAATCTCTTCTTAGATAAGCCCTTGTAGGTCGACTAACTTTGACCTCTATAATAGTGGGTTTCATACGTATACGCTTTTTCTTTGTTTTACTTTCTATTGATGTAATATCTTGTAGTATTCGTAATGCTTTTCTGAAGACTAGAATAGCTAAGCCTATTTGTAGAAAAGTACCAATAATAGATCCAACAATAACTAAGGTTGGAACTTTTGTGAAACCTATGGCTATACTAGTTAATAGAAATCCTCCTGAAAATGGAAATGGTATAAAACTTAGGATTATATTGACAATATCTGCGGATTGAGTTGAAATGAATTGATTAGCAGGATCGAATAATAAGGGTATTTTTGTGATGGCCATCTGTATCGTAAACGAAGCAAGCATTGTGAAAATCAAATAGATCAACATACTACCGATGCGCATGAAATTTGCTATTTTGTTGTTTTCCTCTTGATCTTCCATTACTTTAGCCATTTTTCGCCCTAACAGAATTACTAAGCTAATATTGAAGACTGTGTTCGCTAGATTAACTATAATACAAACCCCGATCATTAGGAAATTCCTACCTAACCCTATCCCCATACCACTTGGTAAATTAATGCCAATAATTGCGCCAACCGGTAAAACGAGAAATAAGACAATTATTTGGATGTTAATTCCTCTGAAGAAAGTGAAAAAGCTAATTTTGCTAATATCTTTTCGCGAATAGGGTAATGTGCTAATCCAGGTGTAAGGTTCTTTTGATAAATATCCCCAAGTAAAGGTAACTGAGAAAAGAATCAATATTATTGGCTGCAATAACATAAAACCACTAACAGATAGTCCACCTGCAAAGAGGTTCCAAGTATCTTCTACAGATGGTATCACAGAAACTATATTGATCTGCATAAAGGAAGTTATAGGTATAGCTGTAAAGACAATAATATAGAAAGCAACTAAAAATTTCATAATAACAGATTGAGTAGTCAAGTTTCTTCTATTATTACCCATTCTCTCTAGAAACTTTGCTTTATTACTACCAGCTGCTTGTAATTGTGAATGAAGTATTGCTTCAGTGAAGACTTTCTTTGACACTTTGTAGAGTTCTTTATTTGAGTACTCCATTTCACTCACCTATTGTTTCCATTTCCAGTTAATTTCCTCAAATTATTAATTATGAGATTAACCGATTCATCCTGTTGAGTGAGTTTAAGAAAGATTTCTTCTAAGTCTGCTCCTGCTTTATCTGCTAGTTTCGATAAATCATCCATTGTGCCAGTAGCAACTGCTTTTCCTTTGTTTATAATACAAATCCTATCACAAACCTCCTCAGCAACTTCAAGGATATGAGTTGACAGGATAACAGACCCACTGTTTTCTGCATGAAGCTCCAGGATTTCTTTTACAACCTTTGCAGATTTTGCATCTAATCCTGTGAGTGGTTCATCCATGATTAATAACTTGGGCTCATGCAATAACGCTGCAATGATCTGCATCTTTTGCTTATTTCCTCGAGATAGAGTTGCTACAAGTTTATCATAATATTGTTCTGCTTCCAAACTCTCGAGATATCTCTGCAACTTAATTGATACTTCTTCAGGCTTTAATTTACGAATAGAAGAAGTGAAATTAAAAAGCTCCTGAGGGGTCATTGATTTGTATATCAATGGTTCTTCTGAAACATAACCAATATCTTGCTTAATTGCCATTTCATCTGTGCTAGGAAGCAAATCAAAAACAGTTATCTCTCCGGCATCTAATTCTAGCAGTCCAAGTATAAGTTTGACCATAGTAGTTTTTCCAGCACCATTTGGTCCTAAAAGACCGAAAATTTCTCCCGGTTTGACAATGAATGACAAACCATCAATAGCTCGCACATCTCCAAATGCTTTCTCAGCATTCGTTACTTCTACGATGTTGTTTTTGAACATGTTAAAATCTTCTAGTCAATTTGGTAAATCGAGATATTTAAACCTATATTTTTTTTCTTTAAAAAGTGCTACAATAAATCTAGGATTAAAAAAGGTAGTTGAGCGAGGTAAAATTACTCACGCTCAGTTTTCAGGATTAGTCTTTATCTTCTTTTCTTTCTCTCATACAAGAATATGCCAATAATGTATACTACAATAGTAAAAGCAAGAAGTACTCCAAATCTAACCCAGAGCCTCCAGAAATAAAAAGAGGTTCCAGCAAAAAGCATACCTATAGCATCAGTAGCATACCAACTTGGTAAGGCCCATCCTAGAGCATCCATCCCAAAGATTGCTGGGGGAATAAAGCTTCCAAATATCTGTTGTGGTACGATAAAAGCAAAAGATAATCCACCAGCTGCATTAGCAGTATTTACAAAGCTCGCTGTAATAAGTCCAAGTCCAACCGAGCTAAAAGAGAAAACCACCATAAAAGCAATCACAAGCAAACATCCAGCAAGTTTTGCTCCTATACTATATGTTGTGCCAAAGAAAATAAGTGGTCTATAACCAACAGCAACAGCTATACCTAATCCTAACGCTAATTGGATAATTGGTTTAATCGTGTAGGATACCATCTGACTTAAGAGATATTCTGCAGTAGTTAATGGGGTTGTATTGATTCTTTTTTGTATACCAGTTTCTCGTTCACCAGCGACACCAGAAGCAACATCGTAGATTGTTAATAAACCAGCATATATGAGGAAACCGGGAAGCATTATTTCAAATATTGTATATTCATCTCCCCAGCCATAGCTATCACCCATAGCTAATCCAAAAATTAGTATTAGTATTGGTACTAATAGTGTTGTAAATACTAAAACAAGAGGATCCATAAATTGTCTTGTCATCTCCAACTTGACGAGAGTAAAAATTCTTCGTAATTTCATGATTAGATCCCCTCCAAAATGCTTCTACCAGTAATTTTCATGAAAACTTCTTCCAGATTTTTCACTTGATGTTCATTAATTAATTCTTTTGGAGGTCCCATAGCAATTATCTGTCCATAATCCATGATTGCTACTCTATCGCACAGTGCTTCTGCTTCTTCGATATAATGAGTAGTTAAAATAATGGTATTTTTCTGGTCTTTTTGTGATTTAAGGAAATCCCAGACTTTTCGTCGATTTCGTGGATCCAATCCTACGGTTGGTTCATCTAAGAAGAGAATATCAGGTTCATTAATTAGCGATATAATTAAGCTTAGTTGTCTCTTCATTCCACCGCTGTATCCCCGAGTCAGTCGATTCCGAGCGTCATATAATCCTAATAGCTTCAGCAGTTCTTCTCCGCGTTCAATTATTTTTTCTTTTGGCATCAAATACATATTTCCGAAAAACTTAATGTTCCCTAAACCAGAAAGGAATTTGTATAAAGCTGGTTCTTGTGGGCAAACACTAATCATTTCTTTAACCTTCTTCATCTCAGATTCTACGTTGTATCCATCTACAAACGCAGTCCCTTCAGTTGGTAGAAGAATACCAGTTAAGATGTTAATAGTAGTCGTTTTTCCTGCTCCATTTGTTCCTAATAGTCCGAAAACTTCTCCTTTTTCTACGTGAAATGATATTCCATCGACCGCTTTAACATCTTCCATCCCTCGTTTACCTTTGAAGTATTTCTTCAAGTTCTTAATTTCAATGGAATAAGAAAGATCATTTATTCTTTCATTGCTTGAATCTTCATTTTCTTCAGTGTCTATCATTATATTCAACTCACAACTAAAGATTCTAGTAATTATTAATTAAAAAAATTTACGGGTCCTCGAATACTTAAAGTAAAATCTAACTTAGAAATTTGTACAATAATAGTTGGTTGAAAAGCTATTAGAATAATTGAAAATCTTCTCTGGTATATTTGGTCTGAAAATCAATGTCAAGGTTACTAACAGGAATAGAAAGGATATTGGAGAGATATAGACTAAAAAATCTAAAATTAAAGATGATATCTATCTACAAATTATATTAAAAATTGATTAGCAGTAAAGATGAACTTTTTCTTTTAAAAAACTTTATTTATATCGTTTTACATTACATGTTAAAGAATATTTTAACTAAGTATAGTAATTTATAATTTAAAAGCTGTCAAGCATCAAATTAGAAGCACTACATTTCTTAACAAAACACAACTATTACATTCACAAATATAATCGAAAATTCGAATACTAACTAATGTTAAAAAATTCTCATTATTAAAATTGGAGGAAGTTATTTGAGAAAGAAAACTATGATTGGAATTTTATGCATATTTCTTTGTATTATAATCCTGCAGATTTCACCTCTTAGAGGAGCAAATTTTAAAATCGAGGATGAAACAGCAGATCTAACATATCACAATAATTCAACAGAGGGAAACCCAGGTGCAGGTGTTTATTCTGAAATTGATATTGCATCTGTAGAAATTGACGGAGTATCAATATTAGTTTCTTTTGTTGCAACACCAGTAAACTATGCAGGTTATGAATATACAGTTCGTATCTACTGGATTGGTGATGATCTTCTTGGGAACTGGACAAAATGCACATGGTCAGATACTTATAATCGTGTTCATACTAGAATTGAAGATGGCACAGGTGGAGAGATTATTGATGAATATGAATATGACGTAATAGGTCTAGCTGGCTTTGCTTTAGTTATACCTATATACTATACAGCAATGATCCCAACGATATTGGATCCTCACATTGTTGCGATTCATACCCAATTTCGTGTTGCAGAAGGAGAATCTTATACTGATGAGCTAAACTATGCAACAGGAACCAAGCCCTTTCCAGGATTTACTTTTTGGATTACAATGGGGGGAATATCTCTAATTGTAATGATAGGTTTAATAGTTAACAAGAAGAAAAAATAGTTTTTCGGTGATTCTTCTTTCCTTAATTTTTTTCTTAGAATTTTTATCTATTTTTTCACAATAAATTCTTTTAGTTCGCGTTGTGCATTTTCCAAAAGTTGAGCACGTTTAATTACTAAATCAATATTCGAAACTATATTCTCAATTTTTGTTCGTAAGAACAAATTCATCTCTTTATTTCTATTATAATTTGAATTTGATTCAAATTGGGAAAGCAAATCGACAAATTTTGGACGCCAAGTAATAAGAAACCGTCTATTGTTAAGTATAACCTCATTCAAATAAATTCCAATGGAATCCATATAATATATTCTTGGTTTTAGATATTCTTTCTTTGTAATAGTAACGTAATCTTGTTCTCCATATCCGGAAAGATTTCGAGATATTGTACTTCTGGAATAACCTGTTAATGTAAGTAACATTTCTTGGTTTATTTTTTCTCGCGTAATTAGAAAAGATAAAATTTTATTTATAATTGGATCATTCTCAATAAACATACTCATCCGAACAAATCGATCGACTAAAGATGACTCAAGCTTTTCAATTTCAGATGGATATTCAATGAATTCATTAGAGTGCAATAAACCAGAAACATCTTCTTTTAGATAATCAGTTTTTTCTAACTCCGTGTGTGCTCTTCTTTGCGTTTCAAAGAAATTCCTTATTCCATTAAGTCTTCTAAAAAGAAAGGTAGACTCGAGAGGATATTTATCCTTTAATTGTCCAAGTTTTGTTTGTAATTCAATTATGAACTTCTCATGTTCTTCGTTATTTCTATTAACTTGAGCTCTAGGAGTTATTATAGTAAAAACATGTTCATCATCAATAGTGTAGATGTTTGTATGACTCTTCGGAATAAAGTTGCGAGTAATAATTGATGATTGTAAAAATGATTTCAAAGCAATTGAAATAAATCCTGATGAAAAATCAGTTAATTCTTTCAGTTGTTTTTGAGTTAAAGAATCATAAATCTTGAAGTAGGCAAAGATTTCTGTTAATTTAATATCCACTTGGTTTTTTTGTGCTATTTTTAAGTAGAAATCAATAATTTGTTGTTCCACTTTTTTAAGTTCACCTGTTGCTAATTCCACTGGAATATTATTCGCCATAGCTTTTCTTTCCTCTTCAAATTCTGTTTCACCAACAAGCATTATTCCATCATATATCTATTTATAAATTGCACTTATATATGTTTTTCTAAATTATGAAAATTAAAAAATCATTTATATATCGGATATACAGAATATATCTTGGGTTAAAAACATGGAATATTCACAATTAATAGGAAAAGTAATTGCAGATAAGAACAGCAGAAAGCTAGGATTATGTCTTAATATTAGAAGATCACTCACATCAGGAGCTTATAAAGATGAACAGGTCACAACGATATTTGTAAAAATCGAAAGACCACTTAGAGGACCAATAATTGTTGAAGTTGAAGTCAAAAAAATTCTAAAAATTGAGGGAATCTATGCTTGGATAGATACAACAAAAGAAGAATTTAATGCAATAATAAAAAAAGCAAAAGAAGTACAACTAGCCAAGAAAAAAAACAAAAAGGTTAAACTTTCAGTTCTTAAGAATCACAGAGGAGAACCACCATCTACATGATTACAGAGCATCCATGGTATATACACTGCAAATACCAGCTTATCAATGGAGTAATAAAGTTCCAGCAGCAGTTTGGTTTCATTACTTGGAACGCGAAATAGCTGCTTTTGAAGATTTAAATTGCAAAGAATTTTTGAAGTAAATAGGATGTTATAGACAATACAAATTTCTTTTTCTAGAGTTGACCAAGGGATTAATAGAATATATTTCAGATATCATTTGGTGCTATCTCTTATGAAAGCGGAAATAGAAGCATTGTATACAGATGACTTTTTGGAAGAAGTCATTAAAAAATTCGCTTTGGATACAGAGAAAACTAAAGTGTACGATTCATTTGAAAATTTTATTTTTGAAAGCGAATGGCAAGGAAAACCTGCATCAGAATCTCGAAAAGAATCAAAGGTTCCTAAATGAAAAAAATGATTCAAAATTACTTCCTTCTTTCAAATTTCTTTTTTAAAAATACTTTAGATTGATCAACAAACTAATCATAAGCGAAACTTTTCACCAATCATTTCTTCAGATAAAGTCCACAATTTCTCTTGATCTTCAAGATTATAAGAAGCGGGACTTGATTCTGTTTCAGTTCCGTCTGATGTATAATATTTTCCAGTTACGCCTTCTAGTTCGGGTGATGT
>JABLTI010000127.1 GCA_013166835.1 Promethearchaeati archaeon
GAAAAATCAAAGGTTATTTTAAGAGAAGTTGGTATGGGGAGTAGATTATATAATAGACCTAATGAAATGTCTGGTGGACAAAGGCAACGAGTAGCTATTGCTAGATCCTTAATTACCAAACCGAAAATAATTCTTGCAGATGAGCCAACCGGGGATTTATCAAGTGTTATCTCGAGAGATATTATGAAGTTATTCAGAAGATTAAATGAAGATCTTGATCAGACATTTGTTCTAGTTACTCATTCAGAGTTAATAGGTTCTCTTTGTGATAGAATTATTAAGATGAATGATGGTTTGATAATTTCCTAAAAATGTCGATTAAACTAGGAAATAGTTTTAAGTTTCTTATTTATCAGTAAAGGTATGTCAGTCGAAGAAAAAATTCCAGAAGATAGTCAAATCTTGGAATTAGCCAATAAAAACGATGAGATTGAGATAGAAACAAAAACCTCGTTTTGGAATGTTTTCAAATGGTCGATGTATGATCTTGCGAATACAATTTATTCAATGGTAATTGTATCTTTGATAATCAATCAATATATTTTAGTGATAGGACAACAAAGTGGAATGGATTATTTTCAAGCTGATAATTTATATAATATTTTTTTCGCAATCATGCAGATTATAGTTGCTATAGGCATGCCAATTATGGGTGCACTAAGTGACAATGCTGGTAAAAGAAAACCTTTTGTCTTGGTTCTTACAGGTGTAATTCTTTTATTTGGTAGTCTTCTTGGTCTTAAAGTAGGTGGTGAACATAGTATAGCAATGGTGCTTATTTTCTATGTTATAGCAAATATCGCTTATCAATGGAGCTTAGCATTTTATGATTCTATGCTGACATTTATAGCGAATCCAAAAGACGTAGGTAAAGTTGGTGGCTTTGGTGTTGCCTTTGGTTATTTTGGAACTTTAATTGGTATGGCTGTAATGATGGTTCTTGCCATGTTTTGGGACGGAGTACCGAACAGCGATCTGACTGAAGGACCTCTTAAACTAGGGTATGTTGATAATCCTTGGACATTTGTAATTACCATGGCACTTTTTGCTCTCTTTGCAATACCATTTCTTTTCGTAAAGGAAAAACAGAAAAAAGGAAAAATGCCACCAGTTAGGCAATTGACTCGAGATACATTCAAACAACTAGGTAGAACTTTTCGCGAAATTCGAAGTCATAAAGAGATGTTCAAATTCATTATAGGATATTTTCTGGTTGTCGATGTTGCAAATATTATTGTAGCTAAAATGTTTCTAATAGTGAAAGATGGTCTGAAAATAACACAAACGGTTACGAGTATGAATCTTGATTTTGCCATGATCTTTATTGTAATTTCAACTGTTTCTGCTGTAGCTTTCACTTATTTCATTGGTTTAATAGCTGATAAATGGGGTGGCAAAGTCGCTTTTTTTGTTGTTGGTATTCTATGGGCAATAGCTATAATAATTGGTGTTATGTTGATCTTCTTTGTTTCACCAAATATTGTTATTGGTGCTAATTTTCCATTTATATTAGTACTCTTAATGGGCATTATTGCTGGCCCTGCACTTGGTGGTACATGGGTTGCACAAAGAGCAATGGTTACTGAATTGGCTCCTAAAGAAAAATTTGGGGAATATTTTGGCTTTTCAAAGCTTAGCGGTAAAGTCTCCGCTTCAATTGGTCCCTTAATTTGGACAGCAACAACTAGTTTCTATATCTTTTTAGCTTCGAGATTCTTCACTGCTTATACAGATTTTAAGGCTTACGGATATGCTATGTTAACAGCCGGAATTGTTATGGCTATTGGATTAGTCATTATTGCCTTTGTAAAACCATCTCGAAAGCTAATTGAAGAAGGTAAGAAGTTATCTGAAACATCTGAAATATCTGAATAATTGCATGTAAATTCCTTTAGGAATTTACTCTTTTTCATTTTTTTAAGACATTTATCGGGAAAAGATTTTTTACTTGGCAAATTTTTGATAGTTTAAGGATGTGAAGAGGAATGTCCGAAGAAAAATTAGTGGCTAAAGGACCAATATTCAAAACGTTTAAACAAATCACTGATGGAATTAACATCACTAATGAAATTAAAGATCAAATGATAGATTACTTGGAAGAAGAATTACTAAAAAAGATTAAATTGATTTGTTCTTTATCTATAGATTTAATGGATGTACAAGGAAAACGTACTATCCAGCAAAAAGATTGGGACTTCATTTTGAAGATGATAAAAAAATAACTTAATTTTTTTAATCAATTACTTAAGATTCAGCTTTGTCAGCTTTTCCTATGTAATCAATGCGACTATCTTTGTAAAATGAAATTTGTTCTATTAATCCTCCAAGTACTTCCCCCAATCGATCATCTATTACCTTTTCATTTAATTTTAATAAAGAATCTAGAATTGCAAGGACGTCACCATAGGATTTTGCTTCTATCATTTTACAACGTATTTCTATTAGCTCCCTCATTAATTCGTTCTGATTAAACCTAGCAACAACTACGGCATTGTCTAAATATTCTACCAATGAATATTTATCAGTGATAAATAACCAATGAGCTTCTGATGCCATGATATTCACTCGGTTTATGTCTCTAAATTAAATATAGTCTTATTCTTAATTAAATCTAGTCATTTAACATAAAATTCTTTCTCTGTTATAGAAATTTGAAAAAAAAAGAAGAAAAAATGAAATTTATGAGCGTTTTTTCTTTTTCAGTTTCACAACATCGCCTAATGTTGTATCTTTCGCAGATGTTGAACCTGTGAATATTGGTGCTGCAGCTTCTTCTTTTAATGAAATATCTAGCTTTCTTTCGATTTTTACAATCAAACTTTCTGGTGGATTGAATTCGCTTTTTTCCAATTTTTGTATTAGTGAGGCTTTTTCATTTATCATTTGTGCGAATTGCTCCAATGAAAGTCCTTTTGCTTTTCTTGCTTGTTTAACAACCTCACCGTAATCGTCAACGAGTACTCTATCACTTTGTAATATATCTCTTCTACTTCTCTGTCTAGGTCGTACTGGAGTATGTGTTGTCCCAGTTTTTACTTTAACATGTGAAACACTTGGTCCTTTTCCTCCCGGACTACTACGAACAAATGTTACTTCAGAATCTTCCGAATCATCTACAAATGCCTGCTTTTTCTCTGAAACTTTACTTCCAAATCGCGTACATTTGGGACAAACAAACATTTTCACGCCATCTACTTCGCATTCTGATAAATCAGGCCCTGCAAAATTACCGCACATCTCACAGCTCATTTAGTATGACCCTTCTATTTTCTAGTGAATATACTAGATGTCTTATTATATTATATTCACTTGAGTTATTAAAAATTAACTAAATAAAGCATTTACATGTGAAAAATTTAATCCGCACTCCGTAAAGCTTTCATATCGATTTCTTCGATTAGCTCTCCATCCTCAATAGTAAGAATTCTATCTGCTTGAGTTGCTACTGTTTTGTTATGAGTTACTAGGAGGACAGTCGTTCCTCGTTCAGAGTTGATTTTTCTTAGATAACCTATGATTTGCATGCCTGTTACAGAATCAAGATCACCTGTTAATTGATCTGCTACAACAATACTAGGATCATTTACAAGTGCTCTTGCTATAGCCACTCTTTGTTGTTGCCCTCCTGAAAGCTTGTCAGGATATTGATTTGCAAAATTTCCTAAATCTACAATTTCTAGTATTTGCTGTGCTTTTTCCCTTGCTTCTTTCACAGCCACACCAGCCATTTCTGCTGGCATTGATACATTTTCTATAGCTGTTAATTCTGCGAATAATTGGTAGAATTGGAATATTAATCCTATTTGATCTCTTCTGAATTCTGTTAATTCAGTATCATCCATTAGTGCCATATTTTGACCATTGAGATATACTGCCCCTTTATCTGGAGTATCTAATCCTGTAAGGATGTTTACCATCGTTGTTTTTCCAGCACCAGAGGGACCCATAATTGCTATAAATTCCCCTTTTCTTATTTCAAAACTCACTCCTCTTAGAGCATATACTCGAGATTTTGGTAATTTGTATGTCTTGAAAACTTCATTTACTAGGAGGATTGCATCTGTTTCTATTGAATCATGATAGATTATTTTCTCAACATCAAATACTCGTCCTTTTTTAACTGTATAATAAGAGATATCATAAAAGAAGTCACTCCAAATTCTTAGTAATTCCATTTGGATGAACAGATTCCTAATATCTACATTGAATGCTTCTGAAATCGCAACTTCGGATTCAACTTGTTCTATGAGTTCTATTTTTCTTATATTTTCGAACCACTCTTCTAAACTTGCTGTTGCATTATCAGTTAGTTTCACTATTTTGGAAATTGATTTCTTAGGAGAAATTTTTGTTATTAAATCGTTTAATTCTTTGCTTTCCATTCCTTCTACTTCAGATACAATCTCACTATCAGCTCGATTTTGCCTTGCGATTTGTCTCCTAATATCAAATATATTATCCATAACTTCGAAGGATTTTCCTTTCAATAAATCAAGTAGCTCTTCTATATCACTTGATTTTTTCTTCTGTTTTTTTAAATGAGTGTTCACTTTTTTTATGAATTTCACAAATTGATCCAAAATTAGATTTGTTTTCTCAGTGTATTTGATGGCAAAATTATACAAAATCATTTCATCGAGTAGATTAATTATTGGTTCTTCTGTATAAACTCCAATTTTCTTTTCACCTATTTCAATTAATGAATGTTTCACTTCTGGAATTGTACTTATACAAATCTTTGAATTCAATATTACCTCATAGTAATATTGAGCTTTTGTTTCGATTAATTGATAAATATCTTTGGTGAATTCTTCTTTTTGCTCTCTTGTAAGTGCTAATTTTCTTGTTAGTATGTTAGTTGCTTCTTTTAATTCTCTATTTTTCTTCATTTCTTTTAGAAAACGATTGGTTAATACTTCAAGATATTTTTTGTATGCTTTCTCTAATCCTTCATGTACTATTGACAGGAAATTTGATGCTAACTCTTCTTTTGTCTCAGGTTTTTCTATATCGATTTTTTCCAAGCTATCTTCTGTGTTATAACTTGACCTCAGAATAAGAAAAGCCGTTAATTCCTCAAATTCACAATTTATTGGTTTTAATTTTTTCAGGTATCTAATAACTTCTCTTTTGAATTGATCAGTCTCTCTCATTGCGGTCGGATAGAAATAAAAGGCATTCCAGATTGTTAGATCTGAATTTTTTTGTTCTTTCTGTTTCATCTTGAACAATTCATTCACCAGTTATTATGAGGGTTAGAAGCGATTGTTAATTATACATTAAATTATTTGCTCTTACCTTTATGTCTTTTCTCAAGATAAATGAATGAAAAAAGTTCCTATGTTAATGCCATTTATAGTTACGAATTTGTTTTAAATCAATATGTAAAATGTAATGGTAGAAAAATTATCGATTGTAATTGGTTGCGTTTCATAATGAGTCGTTCAGATGCTGATATTTTGGTTTTCAATGCCCATATTCTTACAATTAATGATAAAATGGAGTCTTTTAGACGGGGATATATCATCATAAAAGACACTAAGATAGTTGATATTGGTTCCATGGATAAGTTTCATTCAAATTATAACAGTAAAATTGATGTAAAAGAAGAAATTGATGCAAAGGGAGATTTAGTTTTTCCTGGTTTTGTTAATGCCCATGGTCACTTTGCAATGACCCTTTTTCGAGGTATTGCAGATGATCTTCCTTTAATGAAATGGCTTAATGAGTACATCTGGCCAATTGAAGCAAAACTTCAACCTAAAGATTGCTATGTTGGGACTCAACTTGCAGCTATTGAGATGATTCAAGGAGGAACAACCACTGCTTGTGATATGTATTTTAATGAAGATCAATCACTAAAAGCTCTTGAAGAAATCGGTTTTCGCGGCGTCTTAGGTCATGGCATGATAGATTTTGGTAATGAAAAGAAAGGTAGACAAGAGATTTCAGCAACTAAGAAATTCATTGAATTAGTTAAGAAGGGCAAACTTTGTTCAGTTATTGTTTCCCCTCACGCTGCAAATACTTGTTCAGATGAACTATTAATCGAAGCTAAGAATCTTGCTGGAGAAACTAATTTGCCTTTACAGATTCATCTAGCTGAAACAAAAGATGAAGTTGAAGAAATTAAGAAGAATAAAAATTCTACCCCAACTAAACATCTTAGTAATATCGGTTTTCTTTGTGAGAATCTTGTAGCAGGTCATTGTGTTTGGTTAAATCCTGAAGATATCAAACTCTTAAAGGAAAGCAATGTTAAAATTGCTCACAATCCCTCTAGTAATTTAAAATTAGGTTCTGGAGTTTTTAACTATAAAGACATTGCAAAAAGTGAAATAACAATTGCTTTAGGAACTGATGGGGCTTCTAGTAATAACAATCTTAGCATGATAGAGGAATTGCGCTTAGCTTCCTTCCTTCACAAAGGTGTTAATACTAACCCAGAAATTCTGCCTGCAAGTGAAGCTATCAAAATGGCAACGATTAATGGTGCAAAAGCTCTTGGACTTGACAATGAAATTGGTTCTTTGGAAATTGGTAAAAAAGCTGATTTAGTTATTCTTGATACTAGAATGTCTAATGTTTGGCCTCCTCATAATCCTTATTCTCTAATTGCTTACTGTGCTAATGATTCAAATATTAAAACCACAATCATTAATGGTCAAATTGTAATGAAGGATCGTCAATTTTTAAGTGTTGATTCTGGAGAAGTTTTGTCTAATGCTAAAGAATCCTTAATTCAAGTTATGGATCGAGCCGATTTGAAACAATATAAAGATAAGAAGAAATATCTTCAATAATTGCATAAAAACACATGTTAAAATAGAACCTTCTTAATTCTTTTAGTGAAGTTCATAGAGAATTGCATTAAATTATATTGTAATGCTAAACTTAAAATAATATTACAAATTAAATTTGCAGAACTTTACAAATTATCTCAATTGATTTCATCAGAATTAACTTTGGAGTAAAACCGAATTGAGCGCTGAAGAACGATTATACAAACAACTCGAAGGAATAGTTTCTTCAATTATAAAAGCACTAGAAGGCTTGGAAAAAGAATTATCTGAATACATTGAAGTGACTGACAAACGAATCCACAAATTGGAAGATAAAGTACATAAATTTGAATCGTTAGCTGATGTGAGTGGTAAAGGTTTAGTTAAAGCAATTGAAACTTCTAAAAGTCCAGAACAAGTAAAAGGTTTGGCACATATTGCAGCTCAAAGCAAACCCGCAGTTACTCCTAAACCAGAAGTTCACACTCCAGTTATTCAACCCAAAGCAGAGACTCCTCCTGCTGTTCCTCAACCTCCAGGTGCTAGTACCGCTCAAACTTCAAGAATACCACCAGTTCCTTTACCTCCTTCATTTAAACCTGTAATGAAAGATGAACCTGCTCAACCGGTTTCTACAGCTCCTTCGATTCCTAGCGTTCCAAGACCACCCACAACTCGAAAAGATCCTGAAGAAGCAGAAGAAAAAGAAGATAAAGATAAAAATGAATTAATGTCTGCTTTAAAGAAAATTGATGAATTATGAGAGTTTAAATCCAGCCTCTGTCGGACTGGAATCATCTTCCTCTTCTCCATCTATTGGTTTTACAGTTGTTTCTCCAGCTTCTTTTGTTATGAAA
>JABLTI010000128.1 GCA_013166835.1 Promethearchaeati archaeon
TTATTTTAGTTCCTGCACAAGAAGATGCCCAAAAACTTGGTCTAAGTCAAACTATGAACATGATTCTTATTGGTGCCCTTACAGCAAATACCGAAATTCTCCCAATTACCAAAGAACAAATTGTTGAAAGTATGAAAACAATTCTCCCCCCAAAATTTGTTGATATTAACCTGCAAGCTTTTGAGAAAGGTCTGAGTTATAAATTATAATTCAGAAATTTCCTTTTTATTTTCACTTTTACTCTTTAGAGAAAAGTTATATTCAATGTTTTTTGTTAATGTATTAATGAAGCGCGAGATAAATGACCTGGAATATTTGAATTATTCCATGGGACAACCGTATAATTTAGTCGTTATACTACGAATAAGAGGTAAAATAACAATTAGTCTTCTTGAAAAAGTACTTTCGAAAGCTCAGCAACGACATCCTCTTTTGAAAGTTAGAATTGAATTAAATAAAAATGGGATGCCTTGGTTTACTTCAGAAAGAGTTGGTTCAATACCTATTTCATTCATTGAACGTTTAGATGAGGGTGATACATTAAATGAATTTCATAAGCAATTAGTTACTCCATTTAATTATAGCAGTAAAGTAGTACCTTTGTTTCGTGTTTCTTTATTAACCGCAGATCAAAATACTGATTTAGTTTTATGCTGTCAACACACAATTACTGATGGAATGTCAATGGCATTTCTCACTCGAGACATTATAAAATATCTAAATAATCCTACAGAGAAAATTGTTGTACTTAATGCTCCCATAAAAGATGAAGATATTTTCACTCCAAAAATTAGAAGGAGAATTCCAAAAAAGCCATTTCGGTCTAAATTATTGCTTTTCTTTTTAAGAATCTATCACTTCTTTATTTTTGGGTTTGGAAAAGGAAAGAAAGTTTTAGAAGAAAAAGCGGATTCAAAACATGATGATATCAAAATTCATTCTTGGACTCTTTCCGAAGATCAAACTAAAGAATTTCTAAAGAAATGTAAGAAAAGAAAAATTTCTGTTCATAGTGCAATTTGTACTGCTTTTCTACCTGACATTTCAACAATTAATAATCCTGTAGACCTAAGAAACCGATTGAACCACCCAATTGGCGAATCTTTTGGTCTATTTGCAGGTGGAACAATTGTTAAAGCAAAATACCAAAAAAGAAGAGATTTCTGGGCTAATGCACGTCGTTACCAAAGGAAGCTAATTTGGAATTTACGTGATAGAAAGATTTACAGTGTTAATAGAATGCTAAATAAATCATTATCTCTTTCAACGATGAAAGCATTTGGACAATTATTCGTTGATATTGTTAGTAGACAAAATCCTTTTGCAATAACTAATCTTAGGTCTTTAGATAAACTTGGAATTACTTTTGAATCCGATATATACTCGGTAGATTCATTTAATGCAGCAATTTCAAATACACTTGATGCTATGACAGTAGTAGTTTTCACTTTGAGAAAGAAAATGTATTTTCATTATCACTATATGGAATCTAAACATGATGTAGAAAGAATAAAACAAGTTGCTAAAAATGCTAGAAAGAGAATTTTGGAGTCCTAAAATTATAAATATCTTATTTTCAATATAGATGGAGGTAGAATCAATATGAGAGATATTCGACGTAAAGAAAGAGCAATTACTGAAGAAAAGGAACTATTAGCTATTCTTCAAAAATCAAAATATGTTACTATTGCCATGTGCCAGGACAATGAACCGTACTTAGTGACTATGAGTCATGGGTATGATCCCGAGAAAAATTGCATTTACTTCCACTGTGCAAAAGATGGAAAGAAAATAGATATTCTGAAAGAAAACAATGTTGTTTGGGGACAAGCGCTTTTCGACGAAGGTTACATTCATGGTGAATGCAGTCACAATTATGCCACAACGATGTTTAAAGGAACAGTCTCATTTCTTACTAATTTTGATGAAAAGAAAGCTGCCTTGCATTTGATGGTCTATCAATTAGAAGATGATCCGGAAGCTTATCTTAGTAAACCCATTTCTGAGAAAGCAATAACAAATGTGACAATTGGTAGAATTGACATTGAATACATGAGTGGTAAAAAAGCAAAAGATGTAGTAATTGATGTTTAAGCCCAGAGAAATCGATAACTGAATACTAGTCCTAAAACTATAGCAATACCCATTATCCCACATATAACAATGACTATCGTTTGAATGCGTTTGAGACGTTTTTTCTTCATACAACTAGTGCAAATATAATCCAAAGTAGAGCTTGTTTCTAGGGGTAATTCCTTCCCAGTTTCAGCATGAATCTTACATATATCTTGTCGACAAACGGTACATCTAGCTATAGTTTCTCGACCACAAATATAACATTCTGTCATTTTTACAACCTAATGTGTTCAGTTATTAGATAAGTGATGTAGGGATTAGAATGGGAATTCGTATCCTTCTAATCCAAGTTCTTTTATCATCATTTTTATGTCATCTTGGAGACTCTTATTTAGAGGTACTCCTTCTTCAGCAATCTGTAATGCACTATAATATGATTGTTCACCAGCAGTATAGATTCTATCTTGTCCTGGAGCTTTCTTAGCATTTCTTAGTGTGCGGCAAATATTACCAGTAATTTTCTTGAAAATATCTACATCGATGAATTTTGAGACATCAATTGCTAAGAAGAAATGACCTATTTTGTATCCCTTATCTAAAGTTAGATCCTTTAGGAATGGTCCTCCTGATAAGGCAGAGGATAACATATCCACGAGAACGGCATAGCCATACCCTTTGTGCCCACCAAGTGTTTCACCTGACCCACCTAATGGCAATAGAGCTGCTTCTCCTTTCATTAATAGATCTAAAATTTCAACTGGATCTGTAGCCAGTTCACCGTTTTTATCAATAACCCAACCTTCTGGGATTGGAGAATTTGTTCTTGAAGCGACTTCGATTTTCCCTCTTTGTGAAATGGATGTGGCGGCATCCAATATGAAATCGAATTCCTCATCTGTGGGAACTCCGAATGTTAGAGGATTGGTTCCTATCATGGGTTCGACACTAAAAGTTGGAGCGATTGCTGGACGTGCATTTGTGACTGAAAGACCAATCATGTTTTTCTTTGTAGCCATTAATGCATAGTAACCAGCTATTCCATAGTGTGTGGAATTACCTACGGCAACTGCACCTGTTCCAAATTCTGCTGCTTTCTCGATAGCCATCTCCATTGCTTTATGAGAAACTACATGTCCCATGCCATTCCCACCATCAAGAGTTGCGGTAGTAGGACTTTCCTTTACTATTGTTATTTCAGTTACAGGTTTATGATATTCAGCTTTTATTCGATCATAATACATTCTCAAACGTTGAATACCATGTGAGGTTATTCCACGAAAGTCTGAGACAATTAGGATCTCAGCGCATATTTCTGCATCCTTTTCAGGGACACCAAGTCCTATGAAAACGTCTTTCATAAAATTCTTTAATAGTTTTGCATCAACTTTTACTTCATCGTTTCCCATCTTTCATTTCACCAAAGGGTTTGTTTTTCTTGTTTTATAACTCAATACTTATTTTTTAATTTGTTTGAGTAGAGGTTTTATTAACATTCTAGGCATACTTCTTTGATAGATATTTGTATGTTTTTAAAACATCAGTGAATGATTTTTTAATGACATACCACAAGTAATTATTACTTAAGATTTGGATGGAAGATTTTGGTAAATTACCTCTGCATTTCTGAAAAACCAACCGCAGCTAAGCGTCTTGCTGCTGCGCTTGATCAGCAAGGCAAACCAAAGAAGCTTCCAAATCCAAGGAATTTTGCAAAAGTTCCAGTTTATGAATGCCGAAGAAATGGGGATACAATAATTGTTATCCCAGCTTTAGGACATCTTTTCTCTACAGTCGAAGACTCATCAAGAGGGTGGCATTATCCAGCCTTTAGTTATAAATGGGTTCCATCTTATATTGCAAACCCAAAACATGGTTCGAGACCATTTATTGCAGCTTTCAAGAAGTATGGGAAAGATGTTGATGAAGTAATTGTTGCGACAGATTTCGACCTCGAAGGTGAGGTGATAGGTGCTTCTATAGCAAAATTCGCTTGTGATAGGCAATTAACTGATGTTAAGCGAATGAAATTCTCTACTCTAACAAAGGAGGATATAGTTGATTCTTATGAGAATCTCCAGCCCACTGTTGACATTAATCTAGCAAATGCTGGTTTTGCCCGACATGAAATTGATTGGTTGTATGGTATTAATCTTACTCGAGCATTAACTCTCTCAATTAAGCACTCGACCGGGAGATACAAATTGGTTACAACAGGGAGAGTCCAAGGGCCTACTTTGAAATTTGTTGCAGACAGGGAAAGAGATATCCAAACTTTTGTACCAATTCCTCGTTGGGTAATTGATGCTAAAATCGTTCTTGAAGGGGAAGAAATCCCATTAGAGTTTAATAAGAAATTTGTTCCTACCTTAGCAGAAGCAGAAAAAATAGTTTCCGATGTATTAGATAGGGATGGGGTAGTTAGTAAAATTAGTAGTAGAGAATTTAGTCAAAATCCTCCTTTACCCTTTAATTTAGGATCTTTGCAATCAGAAGCATATCGATATTTTGGTTACTCTCCAAGCAGAACTTTACGAGCAGCAGAGTCATTATACTTGAGTGCACTAATTTCTTACCCACGAACTAGCAGTCAGCAATTCCCTGGATCAATTAATTTTAAAACAATTCTAAAAGATCTAACCAAAAACGATTTGTTCAGAACAAGAGCGAATAAACTGCTAGCAATTTCTAAACTTAAACCAACAAGAGGTAAGAAGAGAGATCCTGCTCATCCACCAATTCATCCAACAGGTAAAAAAGCACCTGCAAGTCTTGGCGGTGATGCAAACAATGTTTACAAATTAGTTACTTGTCGTTTTCTAGCTGTTTTTGGTCCCCCAGCAGTAAAGAAAAGCCTTCGTCTTGACATTGATGTTAATAAACAGATTTTCTTCTTACGAGGAATGAAGGTTTTGAAAAAAGGTTGGTTGGAGTATTATGCTCCTTTTGGTAAAGTAGACGAAATCGAATTACCAGATCTTGCTGAGGGAGATGAAGTTAACATCTCAAGTATTGTTCACAAACAAAGCTACGCCCAACCTCCCGCTCGGTATAATCCAAATTCGCTTTTGAAGAAAATGGAGGAAGAAGAACTTGGAACTAAAGCTACCAGAGCAAGTATAATAGATATTCTTTATTCTCGAGGGTATATTGAAGATGATAGTATTAATGCAACAGATTTAGGATTCGCTGTTATTGATACTTTAGAAAAGAACAGTCCGGATATTATCTCAGTAGAACTGACTAGAAACCTGGAAAAAGAAATGGAAAGCATTACTACAGGGGATAAAAAAAGAGAAATCGTATTAATGGAATCAATAAAACAACTGAAAAAAATACTCGAGAGCTTCCATAAAAAAGAGAAAATAATTGGTGTAACATTACAGGAGCAGGTTCAAAATCTAAAGCAAAGGCAGCGAATGCTTGGTCTATGTCCTGTCTGTAAACAAGGTGATTTGATTATTACTCGTTCTATAAGAACAAAGAAGCGGTTTGTGGGTTGCACAGGATATTATAAGAAACTCTGTTCTTGGAGTGCACCTATTCCTCAAGCGGGTTACGCTTCCCCAACTAAAAATACTTGTAAACATTGTGGTTTTCCAATGTTGACAATTCGCAAAAAAGGTAAACGTCCGTATACTATCTGTCCTAACTGGCTGAATTGTTCAGGCACCCCAAAGGAAGTATTAGATAATTATCAGAATAACAAAGCAGAAGCTTTGGAAAGCGTAATTGAGGATTCGGAGGAATAAGAAAATGGCTCAGTGTCTTGTGTGCAAATCAACAATTGAAAAAGGAAAGTACTGCGACGCACATCTTATTGCTAAAAAGAATCTCGAAGAAAAATACAAAGATTGGCAAACTGCATACAGAAAACTTGAATGGAAAGAATACCTTACACGAATGGCTAATGATCAAGATATACCTATAGGTGATTGGGCGCGAGAAGTCGCTGATTATCTATTAAAAAAAGAGAAATAATTTAAAGTTTAAAATAATCTGAGGTAAACTCCAGTGAATAAAATACTTGGTTTCGGACAGGTGCTTTGGGATTTATCCGTTTTTGTGGATTACCAATTCATTAAGGAATTAGACATAAAAGTAGGCGGACACAGAATAATCAATTTGGAAACTATTAATGAAATTCTTGTAAAACTGAAAAAACAGAAAAAGGAGATTATTAAGAATTCAGGAGGGAGTTGTGCAAATGTTATGTCGAATTTAGCAAAATTGGGTTCACAAACTGCTTTTTGTGGGAAGCACGGAGATGATGCAGATGGTTGGAAATTTATGAATATTCTTTCCAATGAAGGCGTGAAAACACATAGTATTATTGATAAAGAAAATTCTACAGGAAAATTACTTTCATTAATCACTCCTGAAAAGGATCGAACCTTCATTGTTTATTGGGGAGCTTCTGAAGTTTTACAACCAAATTTCGTCGATAAGGAATTGCTTCATATGTCAGATGTTGTCCACCTTGAGGGGTACTTGGTTATAAATTCCGAAGAGGCGTTATGGAGGATATTTGAAGAAGCAAATAAAATAACTTTCGATTTAGCAGCCGAAACAATTATCGAAGGCACTCGACCAATTCTGCAGAAAATGATGAAGAAGCATCCGCCTTTAATTCTCTTTTCAAACCTAAACGAAGGTCAAGTTTTTACCCAAAAGAAGAATCCAGATGATATTTTAGATGAGATGTTGGAATTTTCTGAAATTTCAGTTTTAACGTTGGGTGAAAAAGGTGTCATGATTAAGAAAGCAAATGGTGATCAGCATTTCGAACCCGCAATTAAAACAAATACTGTGGATACAACAGGTGCAGGTGATTCCTTCTCTGGTGGTTTCCTAAATGAATTCTTTAAGAATTGTGATATTGTGAAAGCATCAAAACTAGGAGTTAGAACTGCTAGTGCTACAATAAGTAAACTTGGGGCACGTTCATTTCATCCAAGACAATTGAATAAGAAAGATATGCAATAGCTATCATAATTGTAAGACCATCACAATAGCACTTTCATCGCAAAGTGATTCAAATTCAATAGATGTTTTAACAATAGCTGGAACTTGTGAGCGTTCTATTTTAGAGAAACTCATTTTCTCGAAAAATAACTCAGCTGTTTCAGTTAGCAAGAATAACTGCTTAGCACCAATTAATTTAGCATAGGCAATAATTGCTAGAACTAGTTGCTTACCATAGTTTTTTCCTTGATGATCAGGATGAATAGCTGCGGATCTAAGTAAAGCGTATTCCTCATAGATTTCTAAACCCACACAACCAACGAGTTCTTCTTCTGAATCAGTTTGTCGTATCAAAAGAAGGAAATTAGCAATAGTCTCTTCCACCCCTTCAATTGGAAGATCAACAAGTTTGAGTAAAGAGTAAATATCCTCAAGGTTAGAGATTTTTGCTTCTTCAATTTTTATGGTTGCTTTTGGCATAGTTTTCCCAAACTTAGTTTTATTAAGGATAATTAATGGTGGACCGGGCGGAATTTGAATCCGCGGCCTCCTGAATGCGAATCAGACGATCTACCAGACTGTTCTACCGGCCC
>JABLTI010000035.1 GCA_013166835.1 Promethearchaeati archaeon
GGGTGAACTTAAACTATTATTTGAAATTTTTGATAGTGAAATGAATGATGGTCGTCCTGCAAAGAAAGTGATAGTAACTATTTGTGGTGAAGAAGCAAATAGTGGTCAAGTTAGAGCAATTGTAAGAAATATGATTCATACATCGGATACAGCTATCAAAAATTTAGAAGATATTATGGAAAGATAGAGGAAAAAGTAATAGGTTGTTTCTGAGGGAAAGATATTCTTTCTATTCATTTTGAACAAAAGAATTAAAAACGAAATAATGTGGAATTGCTTTACAAGATTATTAACCATACTTTATGTTAACAAAAGTTGAGGTATAATACATTGTCAATAGAAGCAGAACAGATAACTGAAGAATTACTCATAGGTTTAGATGAATATTTAGCTGCTGGTGTCCATATAGGCACCCGTATTGGCACAAAGTCAATGAAGAAATTTATTTATCTTATTCGTAGTGATGGTCTTTACGTTTTAGATGTTAGAGCAACAGATGATCGAATTAGAACTCTAGCAAAATTCCTAGCAAGATATGAACCTAATCAGGTTGCAGTCTTTTCAGCTCGTCAATATGGTCAAGTTCCTGGCAGTAAACTAGCAAAAGTATGTGGTTTTAGAAGCGTGCCAGGGAGATTCATTCCTGGAACACTAACTAATCCAGAATTTTCCGGATTTATTGAACCAGAAATTATTCTTGTAACAGATCCCCGTGCAGATAAACAAGCAATAAAAGAAGCAAATAAAGTTGGTATAGTTGTTGGAGCAATGTGCGACACAGATAATGAACTCAAAGGTGTTGATATTTGTGTACCAACAAATAATAAAGGGCGTAGAGCTCTTGCATTAGTTTACTGGCTTCTTGCTAAAGAGATCTTAAAAGCTCGTGGAGAAATTCCTCCTGATGGATCTATTCCTGAAACCATTGAAGATTTCACCTTCAAAGTTCTACCAAGTAGTATGCAAATTACTACAGATGAACAAGAGGGAGAAGCACAACAATAATTCTAAATTTAATCTCTATACTTTATAGCTGAAAAATCTCCGAGTTATTCTCTCGGAGTCATTTATTTTCTATCCAAACCATACAGGTTCCAACCAACCGTAACTCCAACCACTATAATTCGTTAAAGCTAGGATTCCCCATACTCCTAAGGCAAAAATTAATCCGAGACCAACAGACAAAGGTAACCCAGGCATCATTTTTACTTTTTCAAGTAATTTGATTGTTAATATTGCACCAATAACTACACCAAAGAAAGCAGCTATTGCTGAATAAAGTCCAAGTCGTATAAGTGCAAAGCTAAACAACATACCATAAAAAGCTAAATCACCCAATCCTAATTCAATGTAATCCGAATAAATGTACTCTTCATCAGCTACCCGACTTGATGATTTTTCGTCAGTCATTGATTCTATTTTTTCTGTATTTATTTCTTCTTTCGCTGAATCTGAATTAATACTTCCTTCCTCTTTATTTTCCACCTGTAGTTTTTCATTTTCCTCCACATCCTGTAAGTAGCGTTCTTCACTTATTTCAGCTATTTTCTTAATTGGTCCTTTGAAGACAGAAATGACATCATAAATACTTAAACCAATCATAACGAGTATTGCAGCAAGTGCTGGAAGAAAAACTGCAAGAAAAGTCCCAGCTAATACCGCAAAAAGCATAGCCATAATTTGTGGGGCAGGTTCAGGAATTAATTGATAGACCATTGAAACTACTGTTAGAGCAGCATACAATAATCCAATAATAATACCTAGAACTAGGATTAAGGCATCCGTACTATTAGCAAATACCATGTTCTCTGTGAGGACTTCATGAAGATAATAGGGAGCGGTATAAATTAGCATAAAAACAAAGAAGAATGATGTGAGAGTTACTGCAATAGCAAATAAAGCCTTTAGTAATTTGATATTTCCATATTTGAATATCAAGAAAATCACAAATGCACCAACAAATGCTATTCCTACAAAAAACAACGCAGTTAAATAAGGACTTTCAAAAGGTGAAGCACTTGGTGTTCCTTCACCTCCTCCTACATCAGAATTGAAGAAACCAAAGAGCAAGAAACTACAAAGACCACTGAGAATTGAAATGATCAATGTAGGAATTGCAATAGAATATATTCGTTTTTTAATCGTAATACTAAAAGTACCTAATTCACTCGCGTAACTCACTCTGTTAACCATCCATTAGTTAAATTTCATCATTTTAATAATATGATAATAAGTTCTTTAACATATCAAAAATATTTGCTTATATCAAAAAAAGAGGAAATCGAAATCCTTCAATAATACTTGAAAGATTATCTCATTCTGATTTTTTCGCAGGTTCGTCATCTGCACTAGGTTTCTTGATGAAAGCAACGACCATTACAATTAAACCAATACCAAAGATAATTATGCCAAACCATAGGACCCAATCATTCCAAGTGTTAAGATTGGGATCATAGAATATTGAACCAACGATAACCATGGCTATACCAATAACATATTGTACTCCTGCAGCGATTAATGGACCTTTTCTCATTCATTACACATCCAATTAACAATACATTAGAGAATTTATTTGTAAATAACTACGTGATTATTTTGAATGTTTTTCATAAATAAACTCGAAGTAATTAAAAGTTTGTGCTGAAAAGTAATTATTGAATATTGAAACAAACGACTATTCTTAAAGGATATTTTTAATTTTCAGAGCTAATTCTGGTTCAGTATTTCTTAGTAAATCAATAGCAAAAGGTGGAAATTGAGGATCAAATTCAGAGAGAATATCTCGCATCTCTTGTTTTGTAGGAGATCTATCTTCAAAAGCTTGAATTTTCTGAATGAATTTGTTAACTTGACCAAACATGTCATTTATCTTATCTCGAATGAATTTTGGTCTTTCTCTCGATCTTCTTCTCCACATTAGTCTTAAGAAACTGTGAAGATATTCCGATCTTGGACCACTATATGCACTCATAGATCGCAAATTGACTTTTGCTGCTTCTTTAAATAATTTATCAGTTCCTTCTTGAGCTCCCATGATATCGAATTGACCTATATTTATTCCAGCAAAATTTGTGGTCCAGATTTGAGCGTTTATTGCTTTATGAGGAGCAAAAATTGAAAGAGCTTCTATAATATGGTAAACATCTAAAGGATCATCGCCAATTATGACAAGTGGTTCTCCGACAATGATTGATCTAACAGCAACATCCAATCCTTTTCTAATATAGAATCCTGCTAAATATGCACAATCTTTGTGTAATCGAATTAATTTCTCAGAGAGAGTTAGACCTGCATCTAATGCTGCTACTCCAAATGCTTTTTTCACTTCATTCAAGTATTGATCAGGCGATCTGCCTTCAATTTTTAGTGTATTAATATCACGAGCAACTTTGAGTAGAATAGAAGTCGAATTAGTTATTTCTTTAAGAAATTCTTTTGGAGAAATAATTTTCTTTAGCTTCTTTACTAAATTTTTTGTAAATTCAGAAGAGCTTCCACCAATTATTCGATTTTGGTCTACATCAATAATTGTAGCCCAAGAATAATACTTAAGTAAAATTTTTGGAACAACAACAATATCTGCGTCTTTAGGATGAACAAAAGATTCATTTTTTACGCAAATTAAATTTCTATGTGGAGTGATGAGGTTCAAGGTATCTAATAATTTATCAATATCTTCATCTTCAAACAGAGAAGAATTTTCACTTGTTACTACGACGAAATTCCCCATAAATAGAGCTTCAAAGACATTCTCAATGTCTCTTTTGAATAAAGTATTTAATAGAAAGGGATCACGATTACGCTCGTTTGGGATTCTAATTTTTCCTGAAGTAAAACCTTTCTCTCGTCGAAGAGAATTTGAGGGTAGAAAACCATTTTTTGGAATGATTATAGTTTGTCTGTGAGTTTTGTCTATTTCCTGTGCAAGTGGGTCAGCTTTTAGTTTAATTCCTCTTGATTCTTTCTTAGGGATGTCAATCATTGAATCTTTTACTTCTTCAAGTCTAGGTGAAATCGATTCTGTTTCAGAAAATACGGAAACATCGCTACTTTCGTCAGAAGGTTTTGGGACACTAAAGGAACTCTCAGCACCAAGCTCAGAAAAATCTAAATCTGGTGGGGCCATCATAGCAGATTCAATTGAAGTAGAATCATCTTGTTCAGAAACATCACTTACTTTTGCTTGTGAGATAGCAGGAGCAGAGGGTTCAGTAATAGGTGGAAAACTTATTTCTTGAGTCTCTGGGCCTTCTATTTGAATGATCTCTTTATCAGCAAGTTGCGGTTCAGTCCGTCTTGAGACAATACGTGGAGCTTCATCAGATTCAAAAGGTTTTATTGAAAAATATGATTTATCCGAGATTGTTGTGATAAACAAATACCCTCTTTGGTAAATATCTCTCAATTGGTTTTCAACTTCGCTTGTTGTTAATCCAGTTACTTGAGTAACCATATCTGGTGTAACAACTTGCATTTTCACTAAAACAAGTGCTACCATCTGTAATTCTGTTGGCAAATTTAGAACTTCAAATGCATCTAAGCCCTTTCTTTCACCTTTAGCTTCGATTTTTCTTTGATCAAATGCTTTAACTAATTCAATCAGATTTTTATCAAACACCCTAAATTGTGAAACATCTTTCCCATCATAAGAATCAGCAATTTCTGGTGGAAATATTGAGAAGAAAACATCCTCCAATTCAGGTGTGAACACAGAAGGAATACTTGTTTCTTCGAGATCAGTACCAACAACAAATAAGACTTCGTTATTTGTATGATAGTAATATTTTGTCCCTTCAATAATTATGTCTTGAACTTTTTCAGTAAATTCACTAATTGGACCGCTCAACCAACCATAGAATTTTTCTAATCGTTCTCTTTCCTCTTGGTCAGTCATCTTTATGAAACGCATTCCAGCAACGGGAGTATCCTTAATTACTATCCATACGAATTGAATCATTAGCCTCTTACCTTTATTTAATAGCAATCCTAATCGTTTTAGGATGCAGTGAAACTTCAATCCTCAGATTTTTGATTTTGTTAAATGATTTTTTCTTAGTTAAGATTTGTTTACTAGGTTTTAAGTGTAGTGAAATAAGATTAAAATTTCTTCTATGGATTCTAATCACTTTCTGGGTAAAAAAAATGGATTAATAGCCCCAGAACTTATTTTCTTCACTTAAGCTTCTTTTCAAATTTATAAGATCTTCTAATGCTTCTCTCTCATCGACAGTTAAATCCTCATAGAATTTCTCTTTTATCCGTCTAACAACGCCTTCTGGTAAATCAACAAATAGTTCCATGTCTTCTGTGATTTGACGACCAACAGTAGGACCTCGAATTGAAACTGCAACTTCGGAACCTTTTTTAGCTTCACGAATAGATTGACCACTTTCTTGTATTTGTTGAATAGTTCCACATTTCTTACCATCAGTTCCTCGAATCAATGGCACTCTAGGAACAATTCGACCTGAAAGAACTTCTACACCAACTATTGCAGGTCTATTTGCGCGAAAAGTCATGCCTGGAAGAATTTTTATTTTGGCTGGATAGGTCAAATCTTTCAAGCTATCGGCTTTTAATTTGCTTTCAAGTTCTATTTTCCAGTGCGCATATTCATCCAACAAAGTGTAAATGATATCACTTTGAAAGAACTCTATGTCATTTACTTCAAGTTCTTCTTGAGCATCAGGCAAAGCTGTAACATTAAAACCAACTATTGCTGCTAATGAGGGAGCATTTTCCTTTACGACAATTGCTTCTGAGACGTTATTCTTATTGATGTCACCGATATCAGCTAATTTAATTGGAATTTTTCTATCTCGAAATTCTTTGACGAGAGCCTCAAGAGCTCCAAGGGTGTCTGCTTTAATAATAATGCCTTCTTTATCAGTATCAATTCTAATTACTTTCAGTTCTTCTTCGATAAGTTTCTTAGCATTCGAAATTTCTTTGACAGTATTAGCAACCATTACTTGTGCTCCAGCAACAGCTTCACTCAAACCGGAACCAGTTATTTTAACTCCTGCAGCAGCATGAACCATATCAATTGAATTAAACTTTTCACGCGGATCGCGAATTTCATCTAGCTCTTTAGGTTCGAGAAGAGCTCGTATTTTAGCTTGATGAGCTTTATCTCTACCACCAAAAACTATGGAATCAGTTTTTGAGAAGGTACCTTTGTGAACTATTACATTAATCGTAGTACCCATACCCATTTCTTCAGTTACTTCAAGAATTGTCCCTTCACCAGGACCTTCACTATACACTAATTTTTTCAAAAGAAACTGTTCTGCTAAACCAGAAAGAACAAGGAAAAGATCTTGAATACCCTCAAGAGTTTTAGCACTGGTAGGAATGATGGCAACATTCTCAGTATAATTTCTAATTCTATCATACCTATCAGAAGGATAGCTCAACTTAGATAATTCACCCATTAACTCATACAAATGCCTGTCAAGGGCTTTTTGTGTATCTACGGTTTGCTTGCTGAAGGTTTTAGAAAAAGTTTCGTTATTATGTGATTTCCAGCCAGCAACTTTATCTGTCTTATTGGCTGCAACTAAGAAAGGTATTTTCCTTTGCTTAAGCAAACGCATTGATTCGAAAGTTTGAGGTTGGAAACCTGCTTGCACATCCACAACAACTATAGCAATATCTGCAACAGATGCACCTCTTGTTCGTAGATTTAGAAATGCAGCATGGCCAGGAGTGTCAACAATGAGGATACCCGGGATTCTGAGTTTAATTGAACCCTTTTTCAATAAGTCTCCACAGATTTCTTCGATAGTTTCAATAGGGAAATAAGAAGCACCAATCTGTTGAGTTATTCCCCCTGCTTCTCGTGCTTGAACAGCAGTACCTCGAACAGCGTCTAAGATGGAGGTTTTACCATGATCAATATGTCCCAAGATAACACAAATAGGAGCTTTGAGTCTTTTGTTTTCATCAACTTCTACTATCTCTTCTTTTTTAGGAGGTTTCTTAGTAGGTTCTTTAGTAGATTTCACAGCAGGTTTCTTGGTAAGTTTCTTAGTAGATTTCGCAGCAGGTTTCTTGGTAAGTTTCTTAGTAGATTTCGCAGTAGGTTTCTTGGTGGATTCTTTAGTAGGCTTCTTAGTAGGTTTCTTTGTTTTTTCTTCTGACATAATGTTTTCCTCCTATTGGTTTAAGGGAAATTAAAGTTAGGCTTATTCATAAATCCAATCTTCATCAAGCATTGGATTCTTTACAAAATCTGACTCTTTAAAGTAAATTGAATACTCTATTTTAGCATTTTCCGGTGAATCAGCAGCATGAACAACATTTCTACCAATTTCCATAGCTAAATCACCTCGCATAGTGCCAACTTCTGCTTCCATTGGTTTTGTAGCACCGGCTAGCTTGCGAACACGTTTCACAGCATCTTTGCCTTCGACAACCATCGCAACAACTGGTCCACTGGTGATGAATTTCACTAAACCATCAAAGAATGGTTTATCTTTGTGGATTGCATAATGCTCTTCAGCCATAGCTTTTGTCAATTGGAGCATTCTCATAGCTACGATGCGTAATCCTACTTTTTCTAACCTCGAAATAATTTCACCAATTAATCGTCTTTTAACAGCATCTGGTTTAACCATTACGAAACTTCTTTCAATATCTGACATAAGATTCACCTACAATAACAAATGCGAAAGAATCAGCTCAAAAAACTTTTGATGAAAAAGAAAATAAAAAAATGCTATAAAAAATGATAAGAAAAGAAGAATACCGGGAATTAAACCCAATCACCGGTTTCAATTTTAGTGGGAAGATACTCCTCAGTGAAGAATTTAATACCACGACTTGCTAAAGCTTGTATTTCCGCTTTTTGTTTGGTATCAATCATGAGTTTTAGTTCTTTCACCCAATCAGGACGAACTCGAACGAATCTTTCTTCCATCATCATTTTTGCTCTGGAAATATCCATTTTACTCATAGGTAAACGACAGTTCTGAGGAAGATTATACTTGTTAAGATCGGATGGACGAACACCAAGCCACTTAATATTGGGAGTAGCTAATTCATAAGATTCGTAGGATAAAGCCTTACTACCTAAGCCATACACTCTAAGTATGTCTAAGCCATACGGATCCGAATCCATGATTGCAAACACAGGTAACGAAAGGTCATGACTCATTTTTCTCAAAAAGATTCTTGTAGCAACGTTTGGCTGTCCACTACCTGTTAGAATTATACATGGATATTTTTCATAGAATTTATCTTCTGCTAACCTTAGAAATGCTGCTTGTTTCTCTACTACCAGTATGAATTCTGCATCTGATTCTAAGTCAGTTATGTGATCTTGCATTGGATTAACGTTTTTCCCACTTGACCCTTGTTTTGTACAATCGATTAGGTCCCCGTTATCTAAATAGGATACACGACCAACTACTAATCCTCTATCGTTTGCTGTAACATGGATGTTTTTCCGATATGTTCCAAGCAAAACAGCAGTATCTTCAATTAGTGGATCGCTCCCTCTGTTTTGATCTTCAAATAAAGCTACATCTGTATAGAAGACTTCCCTCTTACTCCCGTGAATATTTAATTCCAATAATTCATGGATAATCTGTAAAACACGAAGTTGAGCTGTGAATTTCTTTACAGTCCCTATATCATCCCATTTTCTTTCAAGAAAATTTTCCCCAAGAAGTAGCAGATCCATTTCTTCATCATATATTACATTGCTTCCACTTCTAGATGGGACCTTCATTATTGGAGTGCCAGTGTTAATTGTGTCAACAAAGATTTTTCTAAAAATCTCCTCTATCCTTCGCATTCCTTCGTCTCTACTTATTTCCCTTATTTCATGAATGCCTTCTGGTAAATCATCTAACTCGTATCTTTTTGTTTTTTTGAGTATATCTCTTTCTTTTAGAATTTCTTTTATTTTTGCTTGTGGAACTTCATTTGGGAATTTCTTCTTCTTACTCGACATTTTTTTTCCACTTCTATTCGATAGGTTCATTTTTTAATGTTGAATTTCTGCTGTTTTTCAGGACGTTTTTCCTTCCAATTCTACAGATGTTTTGAATGATCGTAAAATATGTTTTCTAATCGCTTTTACTGTTTTTACTCCTAATCCTTTAACTGATGATGTTTTTGCGATTTTTGCATTTTGGAATTGTTTTACTGTATAAATCCCCATAGTGTTTAACTGCTTCATTATTGCTGGAGTCACATGTGGTAACACTTCTACTGATAGCATTTTACGAAGCTCAATGATGTCTTTTTCTTCTATTCCTCTGATTTTTGATAACCGCTTAATGCTCTTCTTGAAAAGATCGCCTACTGTTTGGACGCCTAGTGCTGCGAAACGTTCTTCTGTTGTTTTCCCTAAACCTGGTAGCTTGCTTATTTTTACAGTTGGTTTCAACAAACCTTTTGGTGGTCCTCTCACGACTTTCTCTTCTTCAGATACTTCCTTTGGTTTCTTTGTTCCCAAATATTCAGCAATTGTTGTATCCTTTGGTATTGTTGGTTTCTTTGTTTTTGCAGTGGTTGTTTTCTTTGTTGGTTTCTTACCAATCGGTTTTTTAGCGGGTGCTTTTGGTGGGGTTTTTGCTGGAGGTTTTTTAGGTTCCTTTCTTTTTGGAACAACTGTAGAACCAGGGGTCTTTAGCAGTTTTTCTTCAATATCTAACTTTAATTTAGTAATTGTTGGTGATCTTAGCCCTCGAACAGCTGTTAAACTATCATCTTCTGCTTCATAGAATTGTTTGACAGTAAAAATCCCCATTAAGTTTAGATCTCTCTTTCCTTCAAAATTAATTCTAGGAAGAACTAAAACATCTGTGTTCCCTCTATTGGTTGAGATAGTTTTTGCTCCCAATCCTTTAATCTTCAGTAATCGACTATTTGAAACCATGTAGAATTTTCCAACAGATTCAATACCTTTTGCTTCTAATCTTTCCGCCATGGTTTTTCCTACGCCTTCAAGCTCAACTACAGAAGCATCTACTACAATGAAGTCATGCGGAGGAGTTGGCATCTTAATTTCTGTTGGTTTTGGAATTACTGCTTCAGCTTCTATTGGTTCATCAACACTTACTTCAGCGGTTTCAGCTCTTAATTCTTCAATATCCAAGTCAAGAGTGGCTCTTATGAGTTCAAATAAGGCGTTTATTCTTTCGGTGGTTAACCCGTGTATTTTAATTAATTTTGCTTCATCTGCTTCGAGGAAATCTAAAACACTGTAGATTTTTTTCTTGTGTAATTCTTCTATTGTTTTTGTGGTAACATTCGGTAAGACATTAACGTTACATTTAGATTTCAAATCAATGATTACTCCAAACGGTAAATTGCTTTGAGTTAAATCATTATTATTTGTTAAGAAGAAATCTTTTACAAATCGTACACCGCGTGTACGGAGAGATTTTTGTGTTGCAGGACCAATTCCAGGAAGTACTGAAACACTATCTATAGAATTGTAAATTTGCAAACCATCTAAAATACCACGTTCTTTAGCAAATTCATCTAATGCTTTAGCACTAACAGATTCAACTAATTCATCTTTTGCTAATTCAGGTAATTCCAATATTGCTCGTAGAATTTGTTCTGCTTGATCAGGTGCTTCTTCGGATAAACCAAGTGAGATTAGTTCTTGTAATTGATTATCACCTATGAGAATCAAATCTTGTAAAGTTTGAATATCATAACGTTCAAGATTAACACCTTCAATGGAATCCATAGGTAACGCTTCAACTGGGATTGGGTTCTTTGGTAAAAATAAAGAGCCTTCTCGTAATTTTAGGCAATTTGAAAATTGTGTTGAACTAAAGAGAAATTGAAAATCATCTTCATCCATTTTACCGAGCATTTGTCCAACAATAGAAGTTGTAATAGGAGCATACTTTTCAAAAATTTTCATACGCTTGGCAGCTTGCTCACGTTTCTTCAGAGCTCTTTGGAATCTCATTAATTTTCTGCCTGCTTTTTGCAGGCAAAGTCTTAGTTCTTTTCTGATTTCATCTACTTCAGCAATATATTCTTTACTTGTTTCTGGAAATGGTATTTTTGTGCTAACTAATGAAACTGCAAAAACTAAAGGATCATTATTCAAATTAGACTTATAATTCGACCAATTAATACTTTCAATTGTTTTCTTGATGAGATCGTTTCCTTCTCCAAAAAGCAAAGGAATTCTATTTGCGAATCTTACAAGCTTGTAAGGGGGACTGTTTCCCTCTCCGCCATAACCAATGGCTACTTCTACTTGAAATGCATGACCGCTATAACTGGAAGGAGGTCTTGTTTCAGAGCAAGTAAATTCTGTTTGGTAAACATCTTGCAAACCAGCTTCCAAATTTTCATGTCCTAAGGGGGACAGGCATTTGCCATCAGGTGGGAAAAATCTAACTTTTGTGAATCCTTCATGAATTAGCCTTCTCAATTCCATTTCATCTAATTTTTTAGGACTCTTTGAAGGAGTAATTTTTGAGATTTTCAAGACATCGGTTGCAGTTTTATCACCTATTCTTTGGAAATGCTTTTTCAGAAAATCTCTCATGTTTTTAGTATTAGTTCGAGAAATTTCGCTTTTTAATTGATTAATATCGGTACCAACAGGATGCAACGGAACTTCTATTGGAGGTGCAGGAATAACATCTACTTTTCTAGTATGAATAATTGGTTCATCAGGATTATCAGGAGTAATAATGGAAAACGAAGCGTAAGGAGTAATTACAGCCATTTCCTCAAAATATTCGAAAACGTAACGTTTTGCTCTACTCCATGTCCCTGCAAAACAACATGATACTTCTGTTCCATGACCTTTTAACTGATTCTTAGATTGACCAGTATATTTCTTCTCATCCACAATTTCTGGTGCATTTTTCACAATATCAATAAATAATTTGTAGTGACTTGTTGATTCAGCAGATTTCTTTTTGGATACAGCTACTCGAGATTTGATTTCAAAAGGTACTCTAATGGTAGACTGAGAGTAAATCAAAACCATTTTTGCTCCAAGACCAAAACGACCTCTTGACTGCCTTTCACCATAATTCGAACCGGTTAAGACGCGCCCGAATAATTTAGGGATATCAGTATGTCGAATGCCTATACCATTATCACGAACAGATAATCTGATGAATTCGAATGTTGCATCTTCATCAATTTGATAATCTTTTATCCCCATTAAATCGCCTATTTCTTCTGTTGGCATTAATTCTATTTTAATTTGAATATCTGGTAGAAACCCACCTTTTTCAGCTGCATCTAAAGCGTTTTCTACAAGCTCTCTTACACTGGTATATGTTGATCTAGTAGGATTGTCAAAACCAGCTATTGCTTTGTTTGCTTCAAAGAATTCCGCAGCGGAACGCTCTATTATTTTTTCACGCGCAATCATTTCTTTTACCTACTAGTCACACCTTAGTGTATGATAACTGGACTAATATATTCTATGTCCTTTTCACTTTTCTCCGAAACCTATTCACCATGCTTTTGTTCTTAGGAAATATTTTTTCTATCGTTTTAAGTTCTATTCCTTTTTTTATCATTCATTTCCTAATGGTTTCTTTAATACTTTTACTTTCTAGCAAATTAGAACATACATGCTTTTTTAATTTACGGTGTAAGACCTCACGGTTTTAGGATATCTGGGGTTCTTGGAAACATAATCGCTTGTCTGATGTTGTTCAAACCACATAACCACCAAACTAATCGTTCTATTCCTAAACCATAACCAGCATGAGGAGGCATACCATATTTGAAGAGATTCAAGTACCAATCATAACTCTCGAGACTAAAACCTTGATTTTTGATCACTTCAACCATTTTATCGAATTCATGTACTCGTTGCCCTCCAGTGCAAAGTTCTGCAAAACCATCAGGAGCAACTAGATCAAAACTATTCGAGATTGTTGGGTCTTCGTCATTAACACGATAATAAATCCCTCGAGTATGAGTAGGCCATTCTGTGATAAAGAATGGGGTTTTAAAGTGGCGAGATAAAGCAGCTTCCTCTGGAGATGTGAAATCATCTTCAAAATTCACTTTTTCTTCGAGTTCAAAACCTGTACATAATTCTTTAGCTTCTTGGAAGGGTATTCTTGGGAACCCACCTTTGAGTTTCTTTGGTTTCGCACCTAATTCAGCCAAAGGTTCTTTGGCAGTTTTTATGGTTGTATTTACAACATAAACCATCATGTCATCTAATACTTGCATAATACTAATGTGATCATGAAAAGCAGCTTCTACTTCTATTTGCCAGAATTCTGCCACATGTTTTCGAGTTCGAGATTTTTCCATTCGAAAAGAGGGAATTATTCCGAAAACTTTCTCATGCGCAGTTATTGCTGCTTGCTTGTAAAATTGGCCACTTTGAGCTAAAAACGCATCTTTTTCGAAGAATTTTATTGGAAACAACGTAGCTCCACCTTCTGTTGCAGTAGCGACCATTAAGGGTGAGAATAACTCAACATATTCTCTTTTAAGGAAGAATTCACGAGTTGCTTGAGCAACATGAGTTTTAACTTCAAATGGTAATTTATTCTTCGGCATTCGAATAGTCATTTCTCGAAAAGCAAAAACTGTGCCATCATCCATTGGAGTTCGACCTGTAATATCAACTGGAACTGGACCTTGAACTTGATTTAATACTAAGACTTCTTCCGGCAGAATTTCTATTCCACCAGGTGCTTGTTCGTTTTTCTTTATTTTACCTGTAATCCATACTATGGTTTCATTCTTTAATCCAATGAGAGCTTCCCAAAGCTCTTCAGAAACCTTAGTTTTAATTCCTGTAACTTGTATTTTTCCACTTGAATCCCTTACAGTAAGAAAGCAAATCTTGCCTTTATGAACTAGATGTTCAGCCCAACCACCTATAGATACTTGTGATCCATCATCTAGTTTTTTAATTTTCTTAATAGCGATTTTCTTTGAGTAATCTACCATGTGAATTCCACTCAAGTGAGTGTATCTCTTTTAGTCGTGAGTTTGTTGCTTATGCTTAAAAGGTTTTTTTTGTTTATTCATATTGCTAACTGGGCTTATCGCAATAAATCTTGGTAATATAAAAAAACCTCAGAATTATATTCTCAAATAATCTGAATTATATATAGATAGCAATTTGAGTTGGGTTATAGCACTTAGTTTGAATTAACTCTTTATTTTTCTAATTGCGTCTGCGGCCCAAGATCTTACTCGAATATCTTCATCTTCTAAAGCTATTTTAGTTAATTCAGTAACAGCGTCTTCATCACCAATACTACCTAAAGCAACTGCAGCTTCTAAGCGAACACCAACGATTTGATCAGTTTTAAGAATTTCAATCAATGTTCCAACGGCTTCCTCTGCTTCATCACCCAAATCCCCTAGGGCAGCAGCAGCTGAGGAACGAACTAAGGAATCCCTATCTTCTTTGAGAATTTTTGCTAATTCTTCAACAGCTTCTTTGGCTTTTAATTCGCCTAATCTTGTAGCAGCTCTAGAGCGAACCCAACCATCTCGATCCTTTAGATTTTTAATAAGTTGCTCAAGCTGTTTTTCGTCGTAGCTCATATAATAACCTTCGACTAATCATATAGTAAACAATCAGCTTACTAGAAGAAAAGTGTTATTGAATCATTTTAAAGAGTTTCGACAAAAATAATGTTTTTTTAAATAAGAAACTTGTTTGTTTGGAAAATTATCGAAATTTTAATGAAGAACGTGTAATGATTTGTCAGTCATGAAGGTTTTCTCTGTTATTGGATTCACAAATTCTGGTAAAACAAGTACTTTAATTGAGATAATAAAAGAGCTTGTTAAACGAGGAAAAACTGTTCATACTGTTAAAGCAATCCATATAGATGGGTTCAGTATTGAATCAGAAGGCAAGGATTCTTGGTTACATAGAGAAGCAGGAGCAACCCGTACTGCAACTAGATCAAATACTGAAACAACAATAATGTACCAAAAAGCCATGAGTGCTAAGGAACTAATCCCGTTTTTTGATGCTGACTACTTAGTTTTAGAAGGTTTTTCTTCTGAGAAAAAAGTGCCTAAAGTTTTATGTTCAAAGAATCTAGCTGACTTGGAGAAATTACTAGATGATTCTGTATTTGTTATATCTGGAGTAATTAGCAATGAAATTAATGAATATCAAGGAATAAGAATTATTAATAGTCATGATTCCATTTCAGAACTAGTGGATTTAGTGGAAAGAAACGTAATAAACAGCTCAAGTGTTTAGAATTCTAGGTTTTGCTTGAAATATTCAATCAAATCTTTTTTCCGATAGATTTCTCTTGGAAGAGCAATATTCCTTAGTTTAAATAACATCTTCAAGTAATTCGTAGGCATTAGTCCTATTTTACTTAAACAAGTTTCATCCATTAAGAAATCATTAATGGGTAAATCATAGGTAATTTGTCCTTCAGTTAAAGCAATTACTCGAGAACAATTCTCTAAAATAGAATCTATGTTATGAGTTATCAAAATTATGAGTTTCCCTTCTTCACTCAGGATTTGAATGTATTTAGCTAGATTTTCTCTTTGCTTAAAATCAATTCCTGAAAAGGGTTCATCTAAAATAATTGCTTGTGGTTCTTGTATTAAAACAGTTGCTAGAGCTAGTTTCTGTTTTTCCCCACGACTCAAATTTCTTGGATGAGTGTTTCGATACTGCTCAAGATCAAAGAAACTGAGCATTTTACTTATTCGTAAATCTTGTTCTTCTTTTCCAATATTTAATCTATAAAGGCTTAAAGCTAATTCTTTTTCCACAGAATTAGTAAAAAGCATTTGATTTGGGTTTTGGAAAACAAATCCTATTTTTGTGGCAATATCAGCAATTGATTTATCACTAGTTGATTCCCCAGAAATATTTATGCGACCTTTTTGAGGTTTTAGCATTCCGTTTAATAATTTAACAAGTGTTGTTTTTCCAGATCCATTCTGACCAATTATCGCTACTTGTTCACCTAAATTGAAAGATAATGTAATGTTGCTAAATAATAATGAATCACTAGTGTATCCAAAAGATAAACCAGAGACAACTATGTAGCTCATGATAACCACTCCGCTAATATCTCTGTAGCTTCTTCAAAGGATGTTGGGATTCTGCTTACGGGTAAATTGCTCTCCTTTAATTCATAGAAAAGTGAGGTTATAGTTGCTGGAATTAATCCATTCTCTCTTAGTAATTTAACATCAGTTAAAATATTATTAGGCGTACTATCAGCAATGATTTTTCCATCATTAATTAGAAGAATTCTTGTAGCAATTTGAGCTACAAAATCTAAATCATGATCAATTAAAACAATGGTTTTTTGTTCGTTTTGATTTAGCTCCTTGAGGATTTTCATTAAATTAATTTTACTTGTCGTATCCACCATACTTGAGCTTTCATCTAAAACTAATATATCTGGTTCCATTGATAGGATTGATGCTAAGATAACCTTTTGCTTTTCACCCTCACTCAAATTGGCAGTTTGTCGATAACGTAAATGCGAAATATTGAGTTTCTCAAGTATTTTATTCAGTTTGTTATCCATTTCTTCTACAGATAATCCTAGATTTTCCATTCCAAAAGTAATTTCAGATTCTACATGAGGAGAGGCAATTTGAAAACTAGGTTCTTGTAATATGTATCCTATTTTTTCACTCATTTCTTCTACAGATACTAAAGCAGTATTTTTGCCATCTATAATTACTGATCCTGAGAAAATTCCTTTGATTGTATGGGGAATTAATCCATTGAAAAGATAGCAAATTGTACTTTTACCACTTCCAGTTGGTCCGATAATTCCTATTATTTCCCCTTTAGAGATATTAAGAGAAAAATCTTGCAGTACTGATTTTTTAGAATTCAAGTATCGAAAATTGACCTTCTCTATCTCAATCATTTAGAATCATATGAAAACCATTTAATAATATTTAAAAAATTTTGGAGAGGATGGACGCTAATTATGCGTCCTTAACCTTCATTTGAACACAAATTTTTTCTGCTAAAACAGTGTAGGATTTTGCTGCTTTGATGACTTGATCTATTGGAACATGTTCTATAGGTGTGTGAGAAAATTTCTCATCACCAGGTCCGAAACCAACCACTGGTAGCTTAATATCAAAAATTTCAGAAATATTTACTCCACTATTCCATTGGCTAATTTTTGCAGTTTTTCCAAATGCAATATTTCTGGACTCTTGTATAACGTCGATTATTTCCTCTTTTTGATTTACATTATGTGGGTTGAAAAATCGTCTCAATTTTATTTCTACATCTTCTTCTTTGAAGCTATTTTTAAATAAGATTTCCAATAGTTCATTTCGAATTGTTTCTGGGTCTTCATTTTTGAAGAATTGTCGAACCAACAAAGCTTGACAGAGATTTGGTATAGAATGTGATTCCCCTACAGTATTTGATGTTATTGAGCTAAATATCATATTTGCTTTGCCAAACCGTTTATCTTCTGGTAATACAACATTTTCCTTGAAACAATTGATCATTTTATTCATCTTTAAGATAGCATTCTCTCCTTCTTTTGGATTACCAATATTGGACATTTTCCCTTTAGCAAGAATTTCAAAGGTAGCTTGCCCTGGATGAGCAGTATTTATTTCCAAGTTTGTAGGAGTACAGGAAACAACAAAATTCGGAGTAAGTTCGAATTTCTTAATTAATTGTTTCAAACCAACCGATTTACCAGTCTTAGTTTTTGCTAAACCAATAATAACAAAATCTCCTTTCAATCTTGCTCGTGCTCTTTTCAAAGCACTCCCAGCACTTAGCATTGCAGCTAAAGCAGCTTTTGTATCACACGAACCTCGACCAGTAATCACTTTACCTCGTGTTCCTAATTTAGCTCCATCAATTTCCTGCGGGTTAAAAGGATTCTCCATTCCTCCCTCTGGAACGGTATCGAGATGTCCTACAAGAATAAGCGATTTACCCCTACCTAGGCCTGGCATTATACCAACGATATTATTGTGTTCATCATATTGTACGAGATTGAAACCAGCTTTTTTCATTTCTATAGCCATAAGTGTAGCAAGTTTCTTCTCATTCCCACTTTGACTTTGGGTTTTAATCAATCGCTTAGTTAAATCTATAGCATTTTGTTCATCAACATACTCCAAGGATTTGGACATGACCATTTTCTCCGGTTATCTATATTACTTGAACAACCCACTCTGATATCCTAATAACATAACTTCCAATATTATTACCCATTACTATGAAAAAAACTTTTTCAACATTAGAATCAATTTTCTTCAAAAGATAAAGTTATTCGTTCTTTCCCTTTACCCATACTTCTTCTTTTCACTACTTTAATATTCCCAATTTCAGAAGTGTTTTTGACGTGAGTTCCTGCACACGAAGCGTGATCGTAATCATCCACAGAAATTACTCGAAAAGTTTTCACGGATTTGGGAACCATTTGAATGTAATCAGTTTGGTATCCTTTCTCTTCCAAATATTTTATTGCTTCATCCCGTGGCATGAATGTGATTTTAACTGGTAGATTTTTTGCAATAATTTCATTTATGCCGTTTTCTATTTTCTTTAAATCCTCACCAGTTAGGGATTCTATTAGATTAAAATCAGCGCGACCATTTCTTGTGGAGATATTGTTTCCAACACATTCAGTGCTATAGTGTTCTTTCATGAATGTACTCAAGACATGAATGGCTGTATGATATCTCATATGAATTAAGCGTCTTTCCCAATCAATGCTGCAGTTAACTATTTCACCCTTGTCTGGTAATTTATCAAAGTCTTCTAAGTAATGTCTTACTTCTCCTGAGTCTCGTTTTACCATTGAAATCGTTATTGTATGATTATCAAACAACAATGTACCAATATCACACTCTTGTCCTCCACCTTCAGGATAAAAAGCTGTTTGATCCAATACTACGTAATTCTCACCAACAGCAATAACCTTGGCTTCAAAAGATTTAATGTAATTATCTTCCATATAGAGCATTTTTGTTTGTGCCAATATTCGACCTCAATTATTGTTATCTTTAATCCATCTCAATATTACTTTTCGCATTTAAAATCTAAAGTAATTTTTAGCATCTTTATTTGCAAAGTGAGTGGATTTTAAAATTCACGAATATCTGTTCTATATTCTCTCAAACATTTCAATGAATTCCCATTCAGTTACTTCAAGGGTATTAGGGTTTCTTACGTTCTTAACATAAGCTTCCCATTCCATTTTCTTAGTCTTATTATAGATTTCAATAAACTGTGGACCCAGAAAGTCACAAAGATACTTATCGGCATTTAATGCTGCTACTGCATCTTTTAGATTTCGTGGCACTTCAGTAACACCCATTTCCTTTCTTTTTTCTTCAGTTAATTGGTCAACGTTTAGAGTTGTTCCTTCTATAGGTTCAATCTTGTTCTTTACACCATCAAGTCCTGAAACAAGTAATAAAGCTAAAAGGAGGTAGATATTACTTGCGGAATCAGCTCCACGATATTCTATTCTTGCTGATTTTTCATAACCTGGAATTCTTATTAGAGCAGTTCTATTTGCAATGCCCCAAGAAACGTATACAGGAGCTTCATGACCCGGTACGAGTCGTTTATATGAGTTTACTAGAGGATTAAATATTGCAGTTAATCCAGCTGCATGCTTGATAAGACCACCTACAAAATGTCGTAAAGTTTCTGTTGGAACACCACCCTCAGCATTAAAGAGATTTTTTCCATCTTTATACAACATATGATGAACATGTAAACCGCTTCCCGCTTCTGTTGTATATGGTTTAGGTATGAAACTCGCGACTAATCCTGCATTCCATGAAACCATTCTTATTATTTGATAAACAGTTTGAACCATATCTGCTGCAAGTAAAACCTCTTCCATTGCGAACTCGATTTCCATTTGTGCTGGACCCACTTCGTGATGAAGCATTTTAGGATAGATATCAAAATCCATCATGAAATCTGTCATTGCTCTTCGAAGCTCGATTTCCGCATCGAATGGGGGAGCACTCATGTAACCACCAACATCTGCTGGTTCTCCGTCAGGGCTCATAACATAAAACTCGATTTCTGGTCTAACTTTGAACTCATAACCAAAATCTATTTTTGCTAGATTTATTGCTCTTTTTAAAATGCTTCTAGGGTCACTTTGCAACGGTTGACCATGGATATCATTAACATCACAAATAACTCGAGCAATTCTCGGATCCCAAGGAAGAACATGTAAAGTAGTAAGGTCGGGAGCAATTCGCATATCACTTTGCTGAGTTGCTAGGAAACCTACAGACGAGCCATCAATTCCTAAACCTTCCTTCAAATACTTTTCAGCATATTTCTTTGGCACTTCTACCGCTTTTAGTTCACCAGTTATACTTGTAAATTGAAATTGAACGTAATCAATCTCTGAAATAACCTTAGCAATATCTTGTTTCAAGCTTAATTCTACTCCGTTTAAAATCGACTTCTATTCCGGATTCAAAGAACAGAAGTTTCTATAAATTAAAGATTTTCACTATGTCACTATTTTTCCAAGAATTTTCATGGTTTGTACTTGTACAGGTAAAGATAAATGAGGAAATTCAAGTAATAATCCTGAAAATTAAGAGTTAATTTTCAAAAGAAAAAATAACGTTTATTTATTTTGAGAGTCATTTACTCTTAATTGGCGTTTTTAATTAGTAATTATTATTCCATCTACAGAAAAATAGGCAAGTGATCTGTTTGATTAAAAAGAAATTATCTAAAACTTTTGTTGTTTTTATCCTGATATTTACTGCGTTTAGCTTACAAGTTATTAGTGAGAAACCGCTCCTTTCAGCTGAGGCTGAAAGTAATGACAACAACAATGAGTTATTATCGCAAGCAAAGAATGAAAACTTAAAATTGAAACTAGAATTTATTGGTTTTAATCCAGACTTAGTTAATGAAGCGGAAATTGAGAGTGAATTATATAATCATTTCAAACATTCCACTTCAATACCTCAAGCTGATCTTAACTTTAATTTTGAATTCAACTACGCAGATGAATCAATTAGAAAAGCATTAGAAGATTATATGAATTTAACTGGGGTCAATGCATCCGGAGGAGGGTATGAATTAAATATCACTTTACTCTATGAAGATCTTGCTTCTGGAAATCGTTCGGACATTTTTATTCCAAGGGATGGTTTATCCATAGATGCAGATTTAGTTAATGAATACTTGTATCAGAATCTCTATCAAGAACCAGCTGCAGATGAGCCGGGTTACACATTATACTTAATGAATTACTCGAACTTTGATTCACCAGATCACAAAAATGAACACTGGTATGATACCAATGGTACGAGTATTGACGCTAATGAAACTGTTACATGGTGGTATTCTGGATATCGAAATCTCTCTAAAAGAGCTGCCATGGGTTGGGGTGGAAAATATCGGTTTGCTTATATTGATCTTTCTTCTCGTTCCTGGTATCTTGATTATGTGATAAATGCATGGGGTTCCTTAGGAATTGGTTCTCCATCTTATTACGACTATCCAGACTTAGATAATCTAACACAAACTCATGATGTAACGACACCATTAGGAAATGCGAAATTAACTGAATATTTGGCAGATTGGATTAATTCCTACATTGGGAATGTGTTCTCGGGTCCTTGTTACGACCCTCCTTTAGGAAAATCAATATCTCTTCAAGTGAAGGTACTTAACAATTTAACGGATAATGGGTATCCAGAAGAAGATTTGTTATGGTGTATTTCTAAGCATCGAATTAAGAATCAATTAGATAATGACTTCCCATGGATTGATTGGAGAATTGAAATTGAATGGGTAGAATTAACCGATGAACCAAGTCTGTTTGATTATATACAAGCAAATACTCACGAAGACATCGATGGAAAATACATAGAGGTCTCATCAGGACTCTTTTCCGTCCTACAGAATGAGCTAGACTCGCACTTTGATATGTCTGCTGCGGATGAAGTATTACCATGTTACTTTTTCCTTACAGATAATGTAGCGTTTCGATGGTATGGAACTTCTTTTGCAGGACTGGGTGGAATGGGCTGGGAAATTCTGAAAGCATCACAATACAGTTTATTTGAAGAAGGAAATGTTTCCAAACCAATGAGAGGCATGTCAGCGGTGATGATCCATGAATTAGGGCATTCATTAGGATTACCGCACCCCCACAGTTTTTATGGTTGGGGTTCTAGCTTCGTTGAAGAAGTCATGAGTTACTTCTCCACCACAGAAAAATTCAGCACATTTTACAAAGATGCTGTAGGTCGAGCTCATGCAGATGCTCATTTCTTATATGGAATTGATGAGTTTGCCAATGCTTATCAGCTCTATCTAGATGCTGGGAGTCCTTCAGAATATGATGCTACTGTAGGACTTATCAATGATACATTAGATGTAGACTTTCCTCAATATTATCGTCAAATGGATTATGATTTAGCAGCAATTGCAGCTTTAACAGCTAGAGATTTAATTCAATCTTTAATAAACGATTTACAAGGAACAAGTAGTCCAGGAAATACTACACCAACTCTCGCTCTCGGATTTTTAGCTATACTGATTTTCCCTGTCATTATCTTCGTAAACAAAGCAAAACAACGAAACAGATAGGAATTGATAAACACCATTGCTGGTGTTTATTCCATTTTTTCTCTAGACTATGCGAAATGTTTATTTAAGAAATGATTTGGTTTTATTTCAATAGATATGGAGGTGCTTTGAAGATGATAATGTTTAATTTCCCGTTTAAAATTATGTCTCCTAAAAGCATCTTTGTGGAAGTCTATTCTTAGCTCAAATTGAGCTCTTGATTCTTTCTTAATTTTGCTTCTGTTTTAGACATTTTGAACGAGAACTTTCTGGTAGGTTTATGCTGCTTATTTCTTTGCGCTTCAAATTGCATGTTGTAATTAGCATAACTAGAGAAGGATAACGAGAACTCATTATCCACTTCAATTACTCCTATAAAATTCATAAGGTGATAAAAATAACAAAAGCAAATAAAAAATCAGATAAATTGTTGAAGAAAAATCAAGAAATAGAAGATGAATTAGAATTAAATGCTGAATCTTTACAAGAAGATCAATTACGTACGGATGATCTCGAAAACGCTGAAAGAGTAAAGATATCTCAGAAGATTAAAGGTACAAAAAGAGTTGTCCAAGCCACAGAAAGAGATCCAAAGGAAGCAGTTACAAGATTCGATAGACATACATTCGATCCAGGGTTTCTCAGTATGCAAACGAAGGAGATAACCTATAAGCTACTTAGAGATGAGCTGAAAAAATACGGGATAATCAGTGATTTAGTTGCAGAAGTGAATGCAGGTAAAGAAGCTACTATCTTGGTTGCTCATTTAAGAGGTGCTCCAGTAATCGTCAAATCCTTTCGTTTGCAAAATACTTGCCATAGTAGATCAAAAGGTAACCCTCAAATGAGGGCAGCAAGCATTGCTCAAAATGAATATGATCGACTAACTCGTGCTTTCAATGCTGGAATGCGAGTGCCAACGCCTGCAAGAAAAATAAATAATGTCATAATCATGAGTTTCATCGGTTCTGACTGGGAACCTGCACCTCAACTTAGAAATTCGACTATTGAGGACCCAGAAGAAGTCTTTGATGAAATTATTGAACAATTAAGAATCATGTACAGAAAAGCAAAGCTCATTCATGGAGACTTCTCGGAGTACAATATTCTTCTACACAATGGCAAGCCAGTAATCATCGACTTCCCACAAGCAATTGATATAAGCTTAGTTACCTCACGATATACTCATATACGGGAAAAAAACCTACAAGTGCTTCGAAAAGATATAGAAACAATTGGAAAATTCTTTGAAAGAGAATACAACTTAACCTATGGTTTCGATGAAGTGTATCGATATATCGCTGGTAAAGATCTTGATTTTGAAAAAGTCGATTATTCAATTGAAGAGATTGAAAAAATGATTGGTTTTAAAGGATCGCAACCAGTGATTAGAGATAAAGCATTATTATCCAATAACTACCAACAATGATTGGTAGTTCTTTTCACTTTTTCTGTACGTAAGAATCAAGAACGCTTTGGGTGTCTTTTTTCGATTTCCACTGCCCAGGACTAAATTTATCTAAATTATATTTTCCTCTATATTGTCTAAATAACAGATTAATTTTCTCCTGGTATTTTTTTGGTGGTGACCTTCTTTTATAGAATAATTTGTATTTCTCAACTAAATCTGGATAGTGTTTTTCAATAAACTCAAAAAAGCGATTCTTAGTTGATCCAGTTAAGTAGAGAATTCCGGGAATTACGTAATTAGCTCCCGTTTCACTCACTGCTTTGAATAGTTCATCGATTTCATCTTCTGTATCATTAAGGAATGGTATAATTGGCATTAGTAAAACACCAACATTAATACCACTCGCTCGAAGTTCACTTAGCGCTTCTAATCTTTTCTGAGTAGATGAAGCTCTTGGTTCAACTTTTTTTCTAATTTGATCATTTATAGAGGAGATAGAAATGACGACATCAACGTGTGAGTCTTGAGACATCTCAGCAAGAATATCTTTATCTCGAGTAACTAAACTCGATTTTGTAGCAACTGTAAGTGGTGTTTTGTATCTTTGAAACTCTAATAACATTTCACGTGTAATTTTATACTTTCGTTCTATTGGCTGATATGGATCACATACTGACCCTAAATTTACGAGCTCATTTTTCCATTTAGGGTTCGCTAACTCCTTGCGGAGAATCTTTGCAGCATTTTTCTTTACAAT
>JABLTI010000036.1 GCA_013166835.1 Promethearchaeati archaeon
TAATGTTTGATGAAGCAGTTTTTGTTGGTTCAGGATTTGGTGGAGGTATAGTTGGGAGAGGTGAAGTATGTGGAGCGGTTTCAGGAGCTGTCATGGCTATTGGATTAGTCACTAAGACTTTTTATGAGGATTTAGCTGAACACAAAACTGCAACTCGGGAAACAGCAAAAATCTTCTATGAACGTTTTGAAGGTATTTATGGAGATTCCACTTGTAATGGATTAATTGGAATTGGCAGGAATGATCCTGACGCTAAAAAGAAAGCCTCTGATGCAGGGATTTACCGAGAAAATTGTCCTAAATTTGTACAATCTGCTGTTAACATAGTACTGGATTTATTTGCAGATAAATAAAATGAAGAAAGAATTGGATGAACCAATTCTGTAATGTTTTTTATAATACTAATTCTGCGAGTTCTTCTAAGGAACAATCTAATAGAAATGGATTAAATTGTTTGCCTAGAACATCAGTGAGTTCTATTAGTCGTTTATGTTTTTCAGTTGTTTTCTGGAATGGCCATTTGTGTTCTGGTTTTGGTGTTATTCCTTGTTTTTCACAAGTCTCAACACATCCAACGATACCATCAAAAACAACCTGAGGTGTTAGGTTTTCCGGTCTTTTCTCACGAGAATGCATTATAATGCCTTTGATTTTCTTGTTGTCTTCATAATAAACAGAAGGGGCATGACCAAATTTGATGAAAGGTGTAAATGTATGTTTCATTAAGGATGCATTGATAGCTGTAATTATCTCATCAAATCTTAGAAGGTTTTCACCATAGATCCCATAGCCTTCAAACAAAGCCATCTGGAAGCCTTCGGGAGGATTCCTTTTCGCCATTTTAACTCGAATGTCAGCCATTCTCTCAAATTCTTCGAGGTCAATTGAGGTAAAATCCACATTGTCGATGTCGTTACAAATAGCTTGTACTTTTTCATCGTATTCTATAGGATATTTCAAAATGAACATTGGAGGATTAGTTGGACCGGAGATATCTGGATGTCTTGCTTCGACTATTGTTTCACCATAGGTGAGTGGGATGTCATACTCGATTAGACCATAGATAATTTTTCCAAAATTGTTCAAGTTGTGTGCATGAATTACTGCATAGCTTTCTTTTCCTGCTTCAGGCATTGTTTCTATCATTACTTTAAGCTTAGAAACAACCCCTAATACCCCATGAGATCCAGCAACGTCGAGCAGTGAAAAGCCCTTGTCAATTAGTTGTTTTTCTAAATTCTTATCCTCACAAGTAACCTTTGATTTACTTAAATCATCGTCAATTCGTTCCACAATGATTTTGTTATTGTTGATATCAAAAAATTCCACTGAGATGACATTATCAACCATTGTACCCGCAAGCCAAGCGTCATTTCCTCCACCATCAGTACTCATCATTCCACCGAGGGTGGCAATATCTCTACTTGATGGTGAGACAAAGAACTTCCAGTTTGGTTGTTTTTTCTGAATTTCCTCATTGAACTGGTCAGGTGTTAGACCAGGATCTACAATTGCATATCCTTCTCTAAAATTAAGTTCATGAATTTGCTTTAACCTCATAGTACTGATAACAACTTTTTCTCTTACTCCACCAGTACAAGCGCCACTCATTCCTGAACCTCCACCCTTAGTGGTTATTGGAAGATTGTTCTCTCGAGCATAAGTTATTGCTTCTTTGATTTCCTCCTCATTTGTTGGAAGAAATACTTCTACATTTTTTGTAGGATCTATTTTCTGGAAGATAGAAGCATTTGAGCCTATAATGTATCGATTAAGTCTTTCCATTTTACTTTGTCTCCTCCAAATTCAATGCTTTTACAAGATACTCAGCAATATCCCAAGTGGTTACTCCGTTTTGTTCAAATTGCTCCAAGCAAGAAGGACAGCAAGTTACTACACAAGTTCCCTCTTCTTTTAGTTCTTCTTTCTCAATTCGTTGTTTCATGATATCTTGCGCGATTGCATCATCTGTTACTCGAAGCATTCCACCACCTCCACAACAAGATGGTTCCATTTCTATGACTTTAATTCCCATCTTCTTCATCAAGGATCTTGGAGCTTTGGTTACTTCGTTGTTTCTAAACAATTCGCAGGGATCGTGATACTTGAGGGTGATATCTAGCTTATTTGGAACTGACTCTATTTTCTCATCGAAATATTCAGTCATATGGAGTACTTTCACTGAAGGATCAAGTTTATGATGATCAATTAACGCTTCCAAGCATCCTGGACAATCAGTTACTACTGTTTTTGCTCCTACTTTATGGATTACTTCAGTATTGTGCTCCCTCATTTTGTCTGCTTGCTCTATTTTACCTAATAGATCCAAGGGGTGCCCACAACAGTATTCTTCTCCACCTAAAATCAGAAAGTCTTCATCTAAATGCTCCATTACTTTTAGGATGGATTTCAGAACGTTTGCATGCCTACTTCTGAAAGACATCAAACATCCCACGAATAAAATAGTATCAGCTGTCATTCCTTCACTATAGACTCGATCATCTATATCTGGGAAGTCATCGTATAATTCCATGGTCCAGGTTTCGGCTCGCATTTCATTATCTAAACCATAGACATTCATTTCGTCAGTAATGTTCTCTCCAATCTGAACCAATTTGGGAAATTGATCAACAGAAGCTAATCGTTCTTCTCTAAAAATGTCAGTAAGTTTCACTTCAGATGTACAACTCTCAACGCAACGACTACAAACAGCACAAGTAAAAATCGTTTTAGCATATTCTGTCGCAAGCTCTTCGTCGAATTTCTCGGGAAAAGCTTCCTTTAATTTAAGGTAGTATAATTTTCCTCTCGGAGAAAACACTTCATTCTCTGTGGCTCTATAAATGGGACAAACGACCAGACAAGATCCACATTGCACGCATTTTTTTAACAATTCGCTTAATTCTTCAGTTTTGGAAGTCATAGTTTTAAGATCCTTCCGGTATTTACTATTCGCTCTTAATAGCAAAAGAATTCAATTAATAAAGTTAATCTTAGTTTTAATTCTTCATCTAAAAAATATGAAATACCACTTGTTGTGCTTATTTTATCTTCGTCTTGACTTATTTTTGCCGCTAAAACATTGGTTAAAAATCTAAAAACAACTATTCTATATAGAAAAATTCTAAGTTAGGATGGTCAGCCTGAATTTGCCTTCTCAAGACATTGAAGAAACTATGCTTGCAGAACAATTCTATAACGCTATGCGCGGGTTTATTGTAATAGAGGATTCTGGATTACCCAAATATATTGAGTTTCTAACTGAGGAAGAAATTGATATTGTTTTATTGGCTGGTTTACTTTCAGGTTTGCAATCGCTTGCTGAAGTTATCAGTGAAGAAAAAATAAAATCCATAGAAACAAGTAATTCGAAATTTATTTTTGTTACTCGAGAGAAATATTTCTATGTTCTTTGGATTGAAAAACGAATCTCCGATATAGAATTATATGATCCGATCATTATGAAGATAATTTCTCGATTTGAAGGAGCATCCAGTTCTGATATTGAAAACACTCTAATGATTTCCAACCTCACTGAAACCCCTGATTATGAAAAGATTGGACAAAGAATAGCCAAATTTAGATCGATGGATGCTAGTTATACTGATGCTTATAAAAAACTTGATTCTGAAAGTCTAAGCACTGATGATGCTAAAAAGATCGCTGATGAGCTTGCTGGTATTGATGGTGTTCTAATTATAACCGAAAATGGTCAGATAGAACATTTTGAGTTTTCAAAAGGAGAACCAATATTTGATATTACTATTTTAACTAATTTCTTGACGGGTTTGCGAAAATCGATTAGAAATCTTGATCCAGGTAGATTAATTGAAGTTACCACACAAAATTATCGATTTATTATTCATGATAGTGGCGATTACTTCTATGTGTTTGAAGTTAGTAAGGGATTATCAAATGAAAAGCACCTAAGGGCTATTATGCAAAGAATCGTTAGCAGATACGAAGGGCTTCGAAGAAAATCAGGTATACACATTGAGCTTCTGAATGATTTCGAATCTGTTCCTGAGCATGAATTATTAGGGCAACTCTCACTTGAAATGAGAGATCTACAAGACAATAATGGAGATACTTCTGCTTCTTTGGGCAGACAAACTAGTAAAGTCTCTTTTGGGGATGACGATCGTAAATGGCTTAAAGAAGAAGATCAATTGTGTTCTTTCATGGATGTTTATGATGAAGTATTCATGGCAGGAATTATTTGTCCAGGCAATAAATTTTATGTGATTAAGAAAACTCCTGATATTAATGATTGGATTAAGTCAGTGAATGATTTAGAATTAAATAAACTATTAGAACTTACAGAACATAAAGAATCAAATCAAGTTGTTCAATTATCGCAGAAAGACAAGGTTTTTCTCGTGCATCGAATAACAGATAATACTATTATATTTTCAGTTTTAGATAAATCGAATTCAGCTGTTGAAACATATTTAATTCGTTTATCAAAAATTATCAAAAAAATCAGTAAGAATATCACTTAGTGAAATCATCTAAGGTAAATTGTTGACTTTGTTTTTCTTTTCCTTTTACGATCTTAATGCCATGATATGATGATGTTTGACCTATTGTTAATGCACCATAGCTTCCATCAAATCCGGGTGGTGAAAAGCAAAAATTACCTTTTCTAACTTCGATTATTGCTTCTGCTATTTTCTCATCGACTAGACCGGTTAAGATTTGTTCTAATGTGGATAGTTTTGTTGTCCATAATTTGCATTCAGTCCCTATAGCAGAGACAATAACATCGTATAAGAGCCGAACATTTTTAGCATTAGGATTCTTTATGCCTATCCCATTTGCAATAATTTCCGCAAGAGGAACCATTCTGTAGAAATTTCGTTTCTTACCATATAGTTTTCCGTATTCCCTATCACTGCCTTGAAATTCTGATAATTCAATAGCTCTTTGTAATACTCCAGGTTCAAGGGTTAAATCGCAAATAGGGCATATCTTATTCTTTGGAACCGTGTCGGGAGAATAAACACAGAATTCATCTTGTCTATGATTTCTAATTCCTCCCCTGTGTCCTGTTAAGAAGTATCGCCCTTCTGAGGGGTGGAATTCCGCTGTATAGCATACTCGATTATTTCTCAAAGCATCGATAATTTCTTTGAAAGTAATTTTGTTTAGATCTAGACTTGTTAATTCCCTTCCCAGTCTATTTAATGCTGCAGAATGAGCATCACTATTAGATATTAATGTTAAATCATCTAACTCTGGTATTAATGAGGTAACCGTTGGATCAGCACTTAAGCCTGTCTCAAAGGCATGAATTCTTTCAGCTGCTTCTCCAAAGAAATCTGACATGTAAACAATAGGTGGTTTTGGACCATAAATTCCCAAAGGAACTAAAATATGAGCTGGTATGAATTCTATAAGTGGATCGATGTCCAAAATTTTGTTAATTCGTTCACCTACTTCTTCTATACTATTGTTGGTTAAGAATGGCCTTCCCATTGAATTCTTCACACCAAATTTCTCAATGAGAGTTACAGCTTCTTCTATTGAATGATAATCAGGCCACAGAAAAATACAGTGAACAATTTTTCGATTAACTCCTATTGGAGCTGTTACTGCAATTTCGGTCTGTAAGACAAATTTTGTTTGCGCTTCCTTCTCAGTAGCGTTTTTTAACTCGAAAACTCCATCTTCATCCTTATCAATTAATTGGTCTTTCAATATTGTTAACCAAGGCTGATACAGGCAATCCCCGGTTCCAACAACTCGTACGCCTTTTTTTGGCATGTTATCTACGGCAGTTCTTAAATCGAGACTCCCTGTACCACCTGCATAGGAGGAATGGGAATGCAAATCGCACACAATGCCTTTTTGGAATTCATCAGACAGATCAATTTGGTCTTGTAAAGAAGTCATTACCAGTCAAAAATGAATTATCACTGTAGTTTAATAATTCTTCTTGAAAATCATTAAAAAGTAAAAGAGATAGGTGTAAAAGAAGAGAATGTACAAATTTCTTATATTGCATTTAGTAAGAGGATAAAGCATCATGAATCAGGAAGAAGCAGCTAAGAACGAATTAGTTATCTCTGAAGGAAAAAAGTCTTCCGCTGATGAAAATGATTCATTAAATATTTTAACCTCAAAAGTTAAGGAAAATGTTCCTAGAATTACTATAAAACAAGCTATTTTAGCGAATCTAATTGCTGGACCAATAGCTTTAGCAGTGTACTTTCCTTTAGAATACGGAGGATTTCGAATATTAGGAGAGGAGTATTATTTCCATGCGCTTCTCTCATTCATTTGCTTCGCAATCATTCCTTGTATTTACCTAGTGTTTTTTAGAATAAAAACAGGAAAAGGTTTCCTCTTTTTCATGTCAACTAAGAATGGTCTGCGCCCCAAGAATATTATTAGTAGTTTACTTCAAGGATTAGCAATGCATGCGGGAATATTCTTTCCGTGGGTCGTTCTCTCACAAAAATACAAAGATAATGTGTATCCACTCTTTTATTTTCTTGGGAATTCACAAGAATGGTTTTGGTGGATATTTTTTGTTTCACTAAATGTTATTATGTTCGAGTTTTACTCAAAAGCATTTATTCAGATACAATTCTCTGAAATACAAAACGAATTTACTATCCTAGGTCGAAAAATCACATTAAAAGATGGGAGGTTCTTAGGATTCATGTTACAATTCGTTGTATGGATGTTTGGGCACATACAAGAACTAAAATGGTTACCAACATACATTGGACCGATAAATGCAGTGTTTTTCATAATAGTCTCAGGAGTATTAACAGGGTGGACTGTCTATAAAACAGAAAACATCTTCGGAGTAACTCTAGGACATATCATGTTAAATGTCTTTATAGCGATAACTTTTAATTACTAAAGAGAAAAATTTTCCTAATAACAAGATTCAAAAATAGGAGTCACAAGGAAAAATAACTAAGAAAGGGCCGATAGATCAGCTTGGAAGATCGTCTGATTTGCATTCAGAAGGCCGCGGATTCAAATTCCGCTCGGTCCACCAATTCTTTTCTTTTTAAAAACTCACTACCCTACGTGGTCGACACTTTTTCCTCTGTTTTGCAATCTCAGTTTTAATTCTGCCATTAAATCCGATCTTTTGAATGTGTCTTCATCTGCATCTGCAGAAGTGATGCTTAACGCTTGATTTAGATATCGATTGAGGTGTAGGATATTCTTTATTGTGTCCTCTTCTAATGCCGAACAAATAACTGTGCTTAGGTGTTCTGGCGACACTTTTTCGAAGAAAATATCGAAGGTATCAATTTTTATGTGTCCTTCTCCGCCCACTCTCACTTTTCCTAAGCGACTCATATATTCTTCTAGATTTATTTTCCTCAAAGTTAATTCAATTGAATTTAATATTTGTGGGTTCCCACCTTGTTGTACTGCACCAACTAGTAGCTCGACGTTTTCCGAATACACTGCTATTGCTTCAAAACCGGGATTATTGTTTAGTGTTGCTTCTATTATATCTGTTAATCTTTCTGCTGTTTTTTCTCTTATTCTATCGGCTTCTGCTTTCTCCATTGGAGGTGATACGCCTACCGCTGGCGGAGTTATTACAAGTTCACTTGTTTTTGTTGGTTCTGTTAATTTTGGTGGTGTTACTGTAGGTATTGTAATTTTTTCTTTCACTGGTGATGGGGTTTTTGGTGGTGTAACTTTCGATATTCTTTCTTCAACTCTTTTTGGTTGAGTTATGTAAGATTCCTTAACAACAGGTGGTATAACTGCTGGAGTTGTAGGTGTTGTTGTTGGAGTAGATTCTATTCGTCTTGGTTCGACTGGTACTGACATTCTTTTTGGCATCAAATCTAGGAGCATTCTTTGGAAAATTTGATTTGTTGAATCAGAATAAATACTTGTTAGTGTTTTAACCATCTCTCCTGGGAACATGCTCTCTATTGGTCCGAGTAATTGTGCAATATGTGCTAATCCTTGCTTCACTTGTCCTTCTTTTCCAGGATCTACTTTATTATACAGTAAATATCCTTTAACTCCCTTGATGGAATTTGCAATGCTTTTCAGCCAAACATTAAAGAAATTCGTCGTTTCTTGATATTTCTGTGTGTTTTGAACGTCAACTACAAAAACTATGGCACTTAAATCTTTAATTAATTCAGTATTACCAATATATCCTTGTCGGAACTCCTTTCCACCTCCTGCATCAATGATTGTATAATCGGTTCTAAGAAAGTCATGTTCATATTTGGCAATCCCTCTTGTTGGTTGTATTTTTAGGAGTTGTGCAGGATCTTTTTTCAAAAAGAATTTTTGATATAGAGCGGTTTTCCCGACTCCATCCAAACCGATTAGTAATATTTTTTGCATCATTGATCACTTGAGGAGGTACTTGTTCTGTTGTTTTTTCTTAAAAAGCTATTTAAGCTTTAGTTTTTTGAGTGGTTTTTGTTCTTCACTGTTCATTTTTATTTCTTTCGACTAAAAACACTTACTATGTAGGTAATTACATAGGAGGATTGATTATATAATTCTAATCTTTGCTCGTTTTTCCTTTTCTCTGATATTATAATGAACACATACTCGGGTTTCCGTTTTAATTTTCCCATTTGGAATGATTTTTAATGTTTATCACCCGAATTGATTATTATCTTGTCGTGAACCTACACAATATTTGAGGATATTCTATCTCGGAGGTTTTGAAATGATTCAAGCTATATGGATTATTACAGATACTGGTCAATGTATTTTCAGTCATAAATATTGTGAACTTGAAATTGATGATCAACTAATTTCTGGACTTCTTATTGCTTTTGATGCTTTTTCATCTGAAAGTGGAATAGGTGGTGTTCAACAAATAGGTGGTAAAGATAATCAATTTGTTTATGGTCCTTCTAAAAAACTCTTAGTAGCAGCTCTTGCAGATAAAAGAGATAATGCTGCTCTGGTAGAAAAATTAATGGTAAAAATTGCTGATTTATTCCAAGAAAAATATGCCGCTCATTTACATGATGTTGCTTTTGTTGATTTGAACACATTCAAAGGATTTGAAAATGATATTGATCAAATCCTAAAACGAAAAGTCTACAACAGAGGTGTTGGATCAACGATTTTCGCCACAATTGTTTCCTTAGCGATTGCAGCAGGTGTTTTTCTACTTTTATTCAATATTCTTGATGAAGCGGTATTTTTAGTATTCTTAGCATTCATCCCTGGATTATTTCTTGGAGCACTCATTGCTGGCAAAAATACCTATGGTTTAATTTCTTCGATTATCACTGTTTCACCGATTATTGTATACTACTCCTACTCATTAATCAAGGCATATTGGGGAACTGATGCTATACTAAATGTTGTTTTTGACATATTCCTAATGGCTGTTACATACATAACTATTGCAATGCTTTGTGGAATTGGTGGTGGAAGCATTATTGATAATCGTAGATTATTCCCACTCACTGATGAATTAGTCAAAACTGCAATAATCCCTTCTGATATTGTAGTACCCCAACCTGATTTGGGAACTCAATTGATTCAACAACAAGAGACACATCAACAGGAACCCTATCCACAAGAACAAGTTCAGACAAAAGAACAATATTATGAGAGTTCTTCTATTGTTGAAGAGAAAAAAGATGAATGGGATAACTAAATCCCATAACAGTTTTTTATAGATGGTATGACAAATGGCTGGTAAAGAAAAATCTTCAACAGTTTCAACCCATGAAGTCTTTGATGAAACAATAGATTCAATTGAGGAAGAAGTCGTTTACACAGCTCTTAGTAGTCAAATAAGAAGAGATATTATTAGTTTCATACAAGCTAATGAAAAAGTTGGTTTTTTGGATTTAAATAAGAAATTTGATGTAAAGGTTGGTTCCCTTTATCACCAATTAAATTCTATGAAGGAATTATGGGATCAAGATGAGAATAAAAAATACTTCTTGACTGATTTAGGGAAAGTTGCGTATAATTTATTGATCTTAAATAGAGATTTCATTGCTTCCTCCGACGTCAAGCTTGTTTTAGAAAGTGAAGAAGTGGATTCCTCCTTTTTCAAGAAAATCCTCAGAACAATTATTTCCCTGTTTCTTCCGAGAAGAATCTTTCGATATTTGGCTTCTGAAACTGCGAGAACATTATTTGAAGGTTTAATTATTATTGGAGCAATGCTTTACTTCTCTATCGATAGCCAAACTGTCTTAGTGGGATTTTATCCTTTGGAAGTGACGGATTGGTATTATTCATTAATTGGAGTTTTTGGTTTGTGGATTTTTCTATCATTAATTACCGTGGGTTTCAAAGCAATACTATACAAGCGAAAATTCAATCCATTGAAACTTTTCTCTGTTATTCCTTTTGTTTTAGTTCCAAGTTTACTCGTATTATTCTTTATTTGGTTGCAGTCAAAAGTAACAGCTATTTTTCTTTTCTTTGATGGACAGATAATTAGTATTCTGAGCCAAGTTTGGATCTTGCCATTAATGACTACTGCAGTTAGTCAAACCGAAGAATTAACAATGAATAGATCAAGTTTAATCGTCTTATTCACATTCTACTTTACATATGTTATTGCTTTTGTTCTCTATGGAATTACTGGATAAGAAAAATAGCCCTATTTTTTAGTGGTGGTTTTTTTCTTGGGAGTTGCTTTGGTTTTCGACGCGGCTGGGGTTGATTTCTTCTTTGTTGTTGTAGTTTTCTTTGGCGTCAATTTGCTTAATGGTTGATCTGTAATTACTTGATAATACCATTGACCGTCATCATAACCCACCCATCGTCCTGGTAGGGTTCCTATATAGATTAAATCTTGAGTTAGATAGTAAGATTCGCCTTCTGTCAAACCAATTACTTCTTGAATCTCTACCAATGAAGCATGTGGTTTTCCATCTAAGAAATTTACTACTCTTTTTACTGCTTCCGGATCCCAGCGTTCCATGATAGAAGTTTCGACCTCTACAACTTCTTCCGCACCCTTCTTCTTACCCCTTTTTTTCTTCTTTTTCACTGGCTCAGGTTCCGGTTCAGGTTCTTTGCTTTCTCCTTTCTTAATTTCATCTAAGAAATTATTTACAATCTCAGGATTTTCTAAATGTGATACTAAGTATGTTCCGGCATATTCTTTCATATTGAAATCAGCTGTAGACTCCATGAGCGTTTCTCGTTGCTTTTTTCTTGCTTCGGGAGTTATGACCAAGCGAATCATTTCTTCCTTTTCATCTACGATCATTCCAACAGGTTTATCTTTTAATTCATCTGGTTCGCATTCTACGAGTTTTTTGCCGACTAAGGAATAGACTTTCAAACCTTTTTCCATCCAAGTTTTTATTATAAAATAAATTAGTATGAAGAAATATTAGTGTTATTAATAGTACATATGAAGCACTTTTAATACTTTTATGGATAAAGGTATAATAGGAAAAAAACAGTGAAAAACTCATGACTCCGGAATCAACCAAAAAAGAAGAAATACCTCAATTCAAAGAGGAGGATGTTACTCTTAAGGATCTAGGTATAGAACCTAGTTGTCCCCATTGTGGTAGTGAATACGTTTTTGGTATGAGTAGAATTGTAGGATACTTTTCTGTTATTGAAAGTTGGAATAAATCAAAACAGGCTGAATTGAAGCAAAGACAGAAAGGAAATTATTGGTCCGAAGAAGAAATATAAAAAACATTTTTTCTATAAAAATAGCTTTTTTTGTCAAAATGAAAAGTCTTAAAGGCAAATTGTCACTTATTTTACATAATTGTAAGGAGATTATCAGATGATTTCGCAAAAGCAATTCCAATCTACACTTAAGAAACTCGCTGGATTCGAAGGCGTTAGAGGAGTAATTATTACCACAAAAGAGGGTTTACCAATATCCAGTGATATTGAAACAGATAAAACCGAATCTGTTTCCGCTCTTGTTTCTTCATTAGTAGGAAAAGCAACTCAAGCTGTAGAGCAGTTGAAAGAAGGCGATTTGAATTTCTTCACTATCGATACAACAAAAGGCGAAATTTTGGTTGCTCCTGAAAATGAGTATATTCTCATTGTGTTAAAAGATAAACAAAAATAGAACAAATTGAAGTTTGAGCATTCGGAAGCTTCACAGTTCTCTTCTTTTATAAAAAAAGAAAAAGGATAATTTTATGCGATTTAGAATTTCTCAAGTTCTTTAAGAGCTTCTTCTAAATTGTCTTCCATTGATTCGTCTGCAGCACTGGCTGCTTCTTCAGCAGCAGATGTTGGGAATTGTATTTTCTCTGAAAGGAATTCGTTCAGAAGTTTTTCTATTTCAGAAGCCTCTCGCTTTAAAACAAGTCGAACTAATCCGATATTTACATCGTTATCAGTTATAACACAGAGGATTCCTTTACCACAACTCGCAGCGAAAATTTTGCCTTTACCAAATTCAGATGAGACAATATCTAGGTCCCCTAGATCCAGATTAACTCCTTGTTCTTCACTTGCTACGAAAACTGCACTGGCAATAGCACCTACTCCGTCTACGTCTATGGGAAAGTACGAGAATTTTGAGACATGAGCAATTGTCAATCCTGTCCTATCGACTAGGATAACTTTCCTGATGCCAGCTTCTGCTTTAATTATTTTACTAAGGACATTGTCAAAGGCTTTTACGTTTATCAATTTCCTGACCTCGTGATCAGTTCTCTGAATTTAATTATAGACTATAAGTTCTTTCCTTACTAATATTTTTGCAATCGAGTTTAAAAAGATTCATGTTTCTGTAATTTCTGTACAAAATATTTCCCAGTGTTTTCCACATTGGGTAGTTTTTTATTAAGATACGAAAATAGTTATCGCGTGATAACTAAAAACTATAATTTCATTTGGAGTTGCCATAATTTTGAGTAAAAGTAAGAAAGAGAAAGATGCTACTTCCATTATTGATGTTAGAACCATATGTAATATATGTAAAAAAGTGGATGTCTTTCAGATTCCAGTCAAAGAACTGTTACCACACATTGGTGGTTTGTACCAAGTATCTACAATTCATCACTGTAATGAGGATAAAGAAATGGTGATGACTATTGTTCTTGATCGTAATCATGCTGTTAGACAAACTACTGTATCACCTTTTGTCTCAGAAAGAGAAGTGGAAAAATGGTCTCCTGAAAAAGTTGCGGATATCAAATTTCTCGTTAAACAAATTCGAGATGCTGATAGGATTATTCATGCAGTTCTCGCAGGTAGAGTTGTTGTTATTGTTAGCTCAAATATGAGTTTCGTTAAACGTATTATTCAAACTTTGGAATTATTCTCACCGACAAAGTATCCGCAATCCATTGAGTGGACTACAAAAGTAGCTAAGGATAAGAAAATTATAGGTACCACTCCAAAGATGGCCGAGGAGTATAAAGGCGCAGTTATCGCTAATTTAGATACGAATAAGATTTTGAATAGTAAACCATCTAATTATGGTCGGGAATTCTTAGACGATCTTATAACGCTTGAACCAAAAGGAATGGCTTATGCTGCAAGATTAAAAATTGCTATGTTAGTAGAATTCGCTAAGATGATTATTGAATTGAGTAAGGAACCAGATATTGGTGCTAAAGCCATTGATTTAGTTAAAATGGACGTTAGCGCAGATGCTTTGGAACTTATTCTAGATATTGTCCATGGATTTGATCCTACAACAACGGAGATAATAAGAGAAAACTGGTTATGATTTACTAAGCTATCCAAGTGGAATGTAATTATTATTTACTTCATTTTTTCCTTTATTATTTCCAAGATTATCTTGAGGTCTTCCGCTTCGTTATTTGTTGATGCTTGAGCTACTGTAAGCGAACCTCCTCCTTTATTTGAGGTTTTCTCACAAAATATCTTCACTACTTCATTTGCTGCTAATTGTTTTATTGATGAGACAACAACAATGATTGGTCCATTCACAACAAATATAGCCAACTGGTTTTCATCAAGCTTTCCCAATTCCTGCAGCACGAATTTCTTTTCTGCAAAATGAAAATCTTCTTTGAAAACTTTAATTCCCTCAATTCTTAGGGGGTTTTCCTTAACATTGATCATTAGTTGCTTTAGTAAAATCTTGTTTAATTGACTGTTTATCTCTTTTAATTCTTTTAAATCATTAATTACCTTAGGTATTCTATTTACAACTTCACCAGGTTTTGATGCTAATAGTTTAGAAGCTCCAATTACACCTAAACTTAAAGAAGTCATTCTTTCTAAAGCTGTGTCGCCGAATGTATAACTTATAATATCTTCCTTAAAATCATCCAAAAACAAAATACCTATTTCTTGGGTGTTTTGACAATGGGTACCGCCACATAGGGAATTATCTAGAGTCTCTATTGATATTATTCTAACTTTAGCATGTTCTACTTTGTCTAGCTCTCCTCTCAAACTTCTTTTTATGTTTTCAGGAATTTCGTTTTTCTTAAAAAACATCGAATCTACTTTCATACCTGCTAGTAGATGATTATTTGCTAGAATCAATGCTCTTGAGAGTTCTATTTCTGTTATTTTTCGCTCTAAATATACTGTAATTATTTTTTCATCAATTACAGCTTTTACTGTCTTGATTCTGAAATTATCTTCAATTACAGCTGAAAGAACGTGTTGAGAAGTATGAGCTCGCATCAAATTACTTCGTCGTTCCTGATCTATTTTGCCAATAACTTTTAGGCCTTCTTTATAATTAGATGGAATTTTGCCTGAGATGTAATGAATTACTCTTCCATTAAGTTTCTCAACAAATTTTACCTTTAGCTTACTTTTCTTATCTTTTTCTAATACTAGGTGTCCAGTATCAGATAATTGCCCACCACTCTCTGGATAAAAAGAAGTCTTGTTAAGAATAATTCCCTTATCTTTTATTTCTTGAATAATTGCTTCAAATTCGAGTAAATTTTGGTTGATCCAAAACAGCAATTCAGTGTGGTTATCAGTTGAATTAGACATTTTCTTCAAATAAATAAGAAGCTAATCTCTACTTAACAATTACGAGTTTACATGCAATTATAATGAAGCAGAGATAATTCCTATGAGAACAACAAAATCCTTGATTGGTAATTCATCAACCTTTTTCCCTTGAGATACTTTTACACTTTGTGTTTTACAGAAAGCAGAGAAATTGTACAAATCCTTCGTTAGTTGTTGAACTTCACCCTTCAATGTATCAATAACAGCATTAAAAATCTCTGCAGATTTCTTTGAATACTTTTCAGCATCACTAAACAGTTTTTCTGCTTTTGCTCTTTCTTTTATATTCGCGAATTCCTGAGCTTGAACTATTGCTTGACATGATTTATAGAAGAGCATCGCTCCCTTTGTATGGTAAAACTTCTTTTCTATATATTGCCAATTTATTATGTCTTCAGAAGCTAATGGATGTTTTTCTTTGTGTTTAATTATTGCGTCATAATGAGAGGTTAATCTTTCCCAAATAGATATCATTGAATCAAACATAGCTCCATGATTTTCGATAATTAAGGATGCTATTTCTACTGGTACTTTACTGAGATCCATGGTTCCTAGAATATCCGGAAGGGTGCGTAATAAATATCTAGCAAAGAAGTACTGATTGCCAGTTTGAAGTATTGATGCTTCTTTCAAGTGGCTTTGCACGAATGTTTTACTGAACTCCTCATTTACAAAAGAGTGTAGTTCTTTTAACACATCGCCCTTTTCTAAGTTATCAAATGATTCTTTCGCCCCAATAAAACTCTTAACCAATAAACAAAGTGCTTTTGTGGAATTCTTTTCCTTAAATCCCTTAAGTCTATGAGCTTCACTATTTACAATATTTAGTAATGCCTTGCTTTTGGAAATCAGAATTTCCCTATCTTTGACAAATGATGGCATTAGAAGAATTGAAATTAGTATGTCTTGCAGTTTTACGGTTTCAGACTCACAAAAAGCATTCTTTATCTCAAAATCCTTTTGATCATCTTCCCAAGGTAGTTGAAGAAAAGCTCTGCTAATATTATCTATTCTCCCTTTGAAGATTACACCTAGTCTTCGGAATCCTTTCTTGATTTCATCTTTAATTCGTTTTATTGATAATTTCTCGTGTTCTGCAAGTATCTTCAAGTTCTCCAGAACAAATCCAACTGTATTTAGAAATTCTGATTGATTATAGAATTCTATATTGGCCAAGGGAGCCTCAGAAAGAGATGTTAAACTAGTTATTCTTGCTTGTAATTCCTTAGCAGGAAGTTTCTGAGAAGATATTTCGATAATAGAGCATGATAATGCTACTAGTGTTGTGAAAACCTCTGTAAATTCAATATTTGCTTCAATTTGATCAACTAGATCATGGGATACAACCGATTCTACCGGTAGTTGATTCATTTCTTTTAGGCTTTCATTGAATTCTTTATTTGCAATCATAAAATAGTCATAAGCTTGTTGATGATTATCTCGCATAAGAGAGTTTATTGCTAACTCAAGGTAATATGAGCCTGTAGCTAGTTTTGCTTGTCCCCTACAAAGTGCAATCTCAAAATCAATCGTCAATAATAAGCTAGGATCAAGAGGATTTTTTGTTAATATTTCTCGTGCTTCTGTAAAGTGTCTATCTGCTCGAGTATAAATGAAGAATTTGAGAAGCTGATCATCAAACCAGAAGTTCTCTTTGGCAATTTCAAGAACTTTCGAATAACTATCCTTGTATAAAGTACCTTTGTATCGTAAATTTTTGATTTTTCGTTCTAGAATTATTTCTTTATGTTTTTCTTTCTTTGATTTGATAGATTCCAGACTACCATGTAAATATGATTCAAAATTAATTTTCCCAATAGAGGACATCATTTTCAGATATTCTTCATCAATAAGTAGTTCTTTTCCTAGACTAAACAAAATAATCTCTGAAAGTTCATGTGTTTGTTGTGCATAGTCATTGAAGATAGAAGTGTCTTTCGTTGTTTTGAAAACTCCTTCTAAAACTGTTTCATAGTAGAGAAGTGAGAGAACTCGAGCAAAAAACTCTAGAAGAATGGATTGATCTCTTGAGCGAGTAACAACCTCTAATGCTTTGGGATTACTTTTTAGGGATTTAATATTGTCAGTTAAGGTTTCTTGATACTCGTATCGTTCAAGTCGAGAAGCTGTTGCTATTTGGTTTAAAGCCATAGCACAACTCTTTGCAAAATCAGGCCATGAATCACAAATATCTTCAATTTTTGTACTATTCACTGCAGAGAAAAGTTCTTTTCGTTGCGCATCAAAATTAATTAGTCTATCAAATAATTGTTCCTTTAGAACATCAAATAGTTCTGCTTTTGTCATGAATTAATCTCCGGCCAATACTAAACCCATGAATTCTACACGAGAATATTGAATAATTATCGCATACTTAAATTAAATTGTTCCTCAAGAGGCAAAACAAGGTAGAATTATTGGAAATTAGTATCTGTCTTGTGGGATAATTTTCCTCTCTTTGAACAGAATTATTTCTCCACAATTAGGGCAACTAAAATATATTCGCGGATACTGGTAAGAGTAAACCTTTAGTTTGACTAGATTTCCACAGATGTGACAAAAACGAAGTTTCTTCAGTTCCTCATCTGCGGCTCGTTTCATTTCGGTAGACATTGTACTTCACTATTCCTTGTACCTAAGGAATTACACTTTATATTTCCGAGTATTTTAAAAGACACTTGTCCCAGAGAGATAAACGAAAGTATCTAATTGATTCAATGCTGTCATACCAATAAACAGAGAAGGCAAGTTTTTGCTAAAAAATTACTCAGGGGGTGTTTCTTTATGTCTGAACTCCCTCTTTCCATCAGTTGAAACTCTCCAAGTTGCTGATGCTGATTGTCTCCTCAAAGCCTGTAACGCCCGAATGAATATCATCGCAAACATTGCCAAAAATATGATTGGTAGTTTTACTTGCATAAACCAAGGTGTCCATGGAAACCTAAATTCTGGCATATGACTCCAGGGAGGATTTATTTGTATAAACATGATCAGAATGATTTCAAGAATAATTATTACTAATGTACCAATTCTAACATTTGCTTTAAAGAGTAACATCGCTGCTATTATTCCAACAGCATAAAAAACCAAGAGTATTGGATTAAGATACCAGGAAACACCTAAAAAGACTCCAAGTCCTTGCCCTCCCTCGAATTTTAAAAATATAGAATAATTGTGTCCAGCAATACAGCAGACAGGTCCTAGAATACTGGCAAGAGTATGCCAGATATTAGCTCCATCTGGAGCAATGAAGAAATCAAGAGCAAAGAGCTGATCAATTAATAATATTGTAGTTGTACCTTTTAGAAAATCAAGAAATATTATTGGTAAGCCAATTTTCATGCCATAGGTTACTGCAGCATTCATTCCACCAGGATTTTTAACACCATGTTTTCTAAGGTCAACTCCTGTTGCTAATGTTCCTATCCAAACAGAAAACGGTAATGATCCCAGTAAATAACCTACTAAACATGCGAGAATTACACACAAGATATAGATAGCAAGCATTTTAATCAAATCGTTGGAAATTGATTGATAATATATAATAAAATATAATTTTCTTTGTTATATTTTTTGTTTAATTATTAAGTGAAAATGAAAAAATCATTGAAAAAAAGAACAAAAAGGTAAGTGTGAGTTATGTTGATATTCATAAAACCATTACTTCAAAGATTGGGTATGAATACCACATTCTCCTCCGCACTTGCTTGTTCCAATCCACCGACCTTCTCGTTCGAGTGCATCATCACTTATTAGTGTTGTACAAGGTTCACAACCCAAGCTTCGATAACCTCTTGCATAAAAGGGATGAACAGGAATACTGTTAATAGCCATGTAACGCCAAATATCAAGTTCAGTCCAATTAAGAATTGGATTTACTTTAATTAATCCACCTTTCTCCTCAATTTCTTTATAGTCCTTACGAGTTCTTCCTTCTGTATTCCTTAATCCACAAATCCATGCTTGTAAACCCTTTACTGCTTCTTTAGTGGGTTCAACTTTTAAAATACGACAGCATTCGTTTGGATCAGTCTTTGGAAGATCTGGATCTACCAACTCTTTTGACATATATTCAACTAAATTCAGATTGTAATGTTGAATCATTTTGTCTTTGTACTCAAAAGTTTCTTTCGGTTTAAAAGGAGTCATAACGGAAAAAATTCTGATATCGGGTTTAATCTGTAGAGCCAAATGAACTACTACCATACTGTCCTTTCCAAAGCTACAAGCTACTTCTATTTTATCACCATATTCTTTAACAGCATCAGAAATGATTTGCTTAGAATGTTCTATCTTGTTAACTATTGTATTTTCTATAGGATTTTCTGGTGATTTATTTATAGTTAGATTCATTGCCTAAACCTTACCTTTATTTTTTGAATTATTGTTTTGAAAATTTCGAGAGAATTTTCAGATGAGTCGTTCTAGAAAATTCTTGTCGACTATATAACAATTACTTCCTTTTACCGAAAGTGAGTAGAACTGTAGAGAAGAAGAATTGGCGGGCGTGGCGCGATTCGAATTCGCGGAACGAGGAACACATCCTAAGTTCTCACGCGGCCACCTAGTTAAAAGCCAGGTGCTCTACCTAGCTGAGCTACACGCCCTACAGTATTTTTTACGTTATCTTTTCCTTTTTAAATTTGCTGTTTTGTTTCTTTTGTTGAGTTTTTTGTTCGAAAAGTCATATATCGAAGTCTTTTTTAATTTCAAAAAGGAAGATAAATCCGAATTTTAACTTTATGGAGATACTACAACATGAGTGACTCTGATGAACGTGAACTTGAGCTTCTCCTTCAGCAATTGAAGGAAAATACAGATATTGATCTTCGCAGTCATGCTGCTCAACAACTTGGTTTAAAGAAACATAAATCTGATATTGTTGTTCCAGCATTAATTGAAGCTCTTAATGATGATAATTGGTTTGTACGTATTGAAGTAGCCACTGCTCTTGGTAAAATTGGTCGTGCTGCTGCTGTAGCCATCGGACCTTTGAAAGACACTATGAATGAACCGCGTAACAGACCAAAAAGAGGTATTTTCTATGAAGTGATTCAAACTTTGGAGATCGCTAAAAGTGCTGAACCCGAAGTTGAACCAAGTGTGGTTGTTGAAGAGAAAAAGGAAGAAATTACTTTTGAGGAGAAGGTAGAAGAAGAAGTTGCTATTGTTGAGGAAAAACCCATAGAACCCGTTATAGAAGCTTCTGAAGAAGTTATTGAGGATGTTGTAGAGGAACCTCTTGTAAAAGAGAAAGTTGAATTAATTACTGAGGAAATTGTCGAGGAATCAAAAATAGTTGATGAAGTAGTAGTGGAAGACAAACCTGAGGAAACTGTTGCAGAAGTTGTAGAAGAAATTGCTGAAGAGATTGCAGAGGAAGTCATAGAACTCGAACCAGAGGAAGACGAAGAAACAGAAATCACTGAGGAATACACTGTCGGTGAAGACATCACTGAAATTGTTAAAGATGTTGCTGAAGACATTACTGAGGATACTACAGATGACGAGATTATAGAGGAAGCTATCGAAGAGATCGCTGAAGAAGTTTTAGAAGATGTTCTCGAAGAAGAAGTTGGCGACACAGTCGATCATAACATCATTGATGATATTGCTGAGGAAATTACCGAAGAGGTTCTTGAAACTGAAGAAGAGGAAGTAGAAGAACCTGTTGAAACCATACAAGCTCCAGTGATTGAAGCTCCCGAAATAGAACTGGAAGAAGAAAAAAAAACGACTGAAGACGTAACAGATGCTGTTCCACTTGATGAAGTTTTAGAGTTTGAAGAAGATAAAGAAAAAGTTGAGGAACAACCATCAACATTAGAACCCCCAACAGTGGAAGACATTAAAACAGTTAGAAGGTCTAAAGCTCTAATAAAAATCGTTATTGTTGGTGATGCAGCTGTAGGTAAGACTGCTTTACGAAAGAAATACTGTGATGTTTCTTATAGCGAAGAATACAAATATGTTCTCGGAGCAGATTTTGCTACCAAACATTTCTCAAAGAATAATGAAGATTTTTCGTTACAGGTTTGGGATATTGCCGCTAAGGAGCGGTTCGATAAAAGTAAAGAACTTTTCTTCAAAAGCATTTTTGGAGCTTTATTAGTTTTTGATGTAACAAATAGAGAATCATTCAACAACATTCGATATTGGATTGAAGAACTACGAAAAATCGAGAGTAAAGAACTTGCATTAGTTATCGTTGGAAATAAAACCGATTTACGCACTGATAAAGAATCTACTTATATTACCCGTGAAGAAGGGCAAGAACTTGCTTCAAAGCTGTCAGAAGAAATAGGTTTTGATGTTTCTTATGTTGAAGCTAGTGCTATTAATGGCACTGGTGTAGAGGTAGCTTTCAGAATACTTGAAGAAAGAACAACAGATCAATTCTTTGTCGATGAGAGAAAAATGGAGTAATTTAAACTAAATTATCTCCAAAGCATTTTTTTATCAATTTAAAAATCTTATTTGCTAATTCCTCTGATCCTCCAGAGTCATCCCAAACACTAGTCGGAGCAAAAATCCCCCATAATTCAAAAACATCAATTTCCTTTTCTTGTTCTAATTTTGTAACTGTTTCGTTTAAGTAGACACCCAAATTTTCACAGGTGTCATACTCAGTTATAGTATATAGAGGACCCTTCGCAATCATTTCTTGTGCTGCTTGCTTCAGTAAGTCTATTAATTGCGGTATTTCTTGCTCAGTTTCTCGCATAGACTAATGATTAGATTTTCTATTTTTAAAAATTCTTGACTAAAATTAAGCGAAAATTGCTTCCTTAGTAACAACTTGTGACCTCTTCTTGAGTCTTATTTTTGAGTCTCTAAAAAGTGAATCCGCTTTATATATGATTTAGGAGGTAGTATAATCAAGAACAAAACTCGGAGAAGAAAAAAAATGAACAGAACCAAACAAAAAATCGAACAAAAAATAAGAAAGGATTACGAACAAACTAGAATTAAATTCGCGCTCATCACTGGCGCATGAATAGCTGGTCAGAAAGACCCAGTCTGCTCTTATAAAGTGACCAAACATAAAGAATAACAAGAACAAAAAAAATTGGTGAAAAAAAATTGAACAAAAAAGAACAAATCAAAAATCAAGTAAAGAAAGATAAAGATTTAGCTAGAATTAGATTCGCACTCATAACTGGTGCATAATCGCCCTGATTCCCTGACAGGTGGGTGGTGGTTCAAGAGTCAACTCTTGAACACTTACGTTCTGGCTTTTTTTATGTACCACTAATTTTTATTATGGAATTTTGTATCCTATTTTCTCTGTTGCTTCTCTTCGTTCTATCTTCTGCTCAGAAGTCTCAATTTTGTCTACTAATGTTCCATCTATTACTCCTATTACTGCTTTTCCTAATTCTGTTTCTGCTATTATTACTTCCATTATATTCGCGGAAGCCACAAAAATAGTGCAAACTGCAGGATGATTCTTAATATGAGGTAGAACATTAATTGGAAATGCATTTTCCATCATTATTACAAATACATGACTCGCCCCTATAGCTAAAGCATTCTCTGCTGCTAATTTTTCTAGCTCCGGATCATTTGCGGTTACTCGAGTTAGTTTCGGAACAGCTTCATTCATTGCAACCGCACATTTGATTCCCGGTACTGTTGTGAGCATTGTCATGAACAAATCATCTGTTGTAAATATCGAGAAATTTCCTTGCCCTATTATTATTTGATAATTTGTTTCTGGGTTCTTTATTTTCACACTCTTTGTTTTTACTGTCATTTCTTTCTCCACAATACATTACTATGATTTATTAATTAAATAAACTCTTTTCAATTTTTCAGGTTATTTTTTTGTTTTTTATTAATAGGTATTTATATCATGACCCCGATATTTTAATTAAAATAATGGAAGTCTGTTCATCTTGTCTGATTTAAATAAACGAGAGTTTATTGCTCTACCTCTTGATTTATGCTTCTTTGATCGCAAAAGATTTGATAAGTTACGAACTGATACCCCTTTGGAAATTATTAGTTATAGGAAATATGACAACGGACTTATTCGCACCAATTTCATAACAAAGACTTTGGAGAAAGGCAAAGAAACTGATGAAAGAGAGCATTTACTTTGGATTCAGATAATTGATATTGACGGGAAAAAACATGTGATGTATCGTTGTGATTGCAAATATTTCGAGTACAGACAGCTCCGTCCCGCAAAAAGAATGTTTGACCTAGAAGAAATAAGTAATTCTCTTTGTGTTGTTATTCCTTCAAAGTCATATACAGAGCTAGAAAAGTTGTTTAATATTGATAAGCACGCTTTTCTTGCTCTAGAAGAGCTGTTTAATCATCATGTACAAATTTCAATATAAATATGTAAAAATTGGATAATATGCATAAGAAGACAGTTTTATAAAATAGAATCACTAAATTAAAATGAATTAAGATTAATATCTTGTCTTAGAAAAGATCTGGATGTGTTGCATATTTGACAGAAGATATAGAACTAGAAGTAAAGAAATTGCGCATCTTAACTGCTAATAATGTATTGAATACTTATCCTTACCTCAGTGGAAAACTTAGAGGTGTCTACAAAGTTTGTGTTACTGGTAGCTCTGGCAGTGGTAAGACTACTATGATTAGATGTTTTGATCCAGAAGCTCATGGTCGTGAAGTCCCCAGATACTTCTATGTTGATTATGAATTATTAAAGGAAAACCCAGATCTTTTTCCTGAATCCAATACTGCAACCCAGACTTTTGATTTCACCGTTGTTGCTTTACTGATCGGTGGAGAAGATAAAGCAGATATTATCAAATTCGGTGAGTTGACTGAAGAGATAATTGATGACAAAAAAGTGAAATGGGTCACTATCTTTTACTTATTTGGTACCCCAGGTCAGTGGCGTTTTAAAGATATTCGAGCTTTTGCTGAGAGAAGATCCGACGGGGTAATTTTCATAATTGATCCAATTGACCCAAAACTCAGGGAAAATTTTGAGGATTTCAGAGAACAAGTCATAAAGAATGTCGAGAGAAAAGTTCCAATTATTTACGCGGTTAACAAACAGGATTTACCAAACGTTTTCACCTGTAAAGACTTACAAAAGGAATTGGATCTTACTGAAAAAGAATTATTTGATATGTCTGCATTGAAATGCCAAAATATATCTCGTCCTATTATTGCATTAATTAAGAAGATGCAAGAGGAAGAATTAGGTAAGAAAAGCTAGGAAAAGAGTTTTTCCTAATTTCTTTTCGATTTTCATTATCCTTCAATTATGAATTAAAGCTTAATATAGTATGATGATATGTTTTATTGTAATGAATTATTTCTGAGGGATATTATGTCGAAATCTCAAGTTGAAGCGGATAAAAATCCAGAAAAATCTTCTCTTGAGTCTACAAATGATGAAATCTCAACCGCTCATGATCTAGCAGTTGAAACAACCACTAGTTTAGTCAGTGGCTCAGCTTTGCTATTCCTTGCAAATATAGTCATTGTGATTGCTGGTTTTATTCTTGCAGCTATTCTAATACATAAAATGCCTGATTATATTTATGGAGCTTCAAGAACACTTCAAAGAATAATGGTTATAACGACAGTAATTGCCTTGAAGGGGATTGGAAACTCAATCATCATACATTTCTCTGGGAAAAATATTGGGAAAGAAAAAATAAGTGATATGATTATTACCCAGAGTTGATGTTTTAGGTAATTTATCCATAGTTAAGCTGCTTTTTGGTTTATTATTTGTATTTCCCATGACCTTTTTAGTTTCTTCTTTAAACAGCTCTTTATTGGGATTAAAGAAGATTAAACAGAGTGTTGTGGCAATTGGCATTCAAAGTATCGGTAATTTACTATTTTCTACTCTTTTCGTCTATTTGGGTTTTGGTGTTTTTTCAGTTATTTTGGGGTTAGGATTTGGGAGTCTTCTTTCTGTTGTATATAGTTTACTGGTTAACAAAGAATATATTAGCTCTTTTTTCAGGAGAAAAAAAGTATTCCGAAATATTTTGCATTCATTTAAATCACTACGATTGATATTATCTTTTTCTTCACCAATTGTTTTAGCATCTATTGCTACACAATTAATTGAAGGAGCGATAATCCTCATTATTTTAGGATTTTTCTTTGAAAACGGTCATCTTGCTTATATTCAGATTGCCTATTTCAATTATGTCTTTATGTTAATAATGGCTACCCGTATTCCACAAGACTCAATTGGACGAATGTTGCTTCCACATCTAAGAACACTTGAGTTAAAAGATGCAAGAAAAGAGCTTCAAAGAGCTATTAGGTTTATGATGCTATCAACTATTCCGATAAATGTTATTTTTGGTATCTTTACAGAAGAGATACAGAAACTTTTAGAACTTATTATTAGCAGTAGTAGTTTGTGGCTTGGAACATCAACAATTATTCCTCTACTACGTTTATTAATTATAGGCGGGCAAATTTCATCAGCTTATTACCTCTTAATGAACAGCAGTATATCTCTTAGAAAACCAATTATTTATGCCAAAACAGAATTCTTTGGATTAATAGCTTTATGTTGTTTTAGTTTCTTCTTTGTTCCTGGGTTTGGTATTATTGGAATTGCTTTCGCATTTATAATAGCCTATTCAATAATGCTTCTATATGCGATTTTCAATATGCTGCGTAATGAAATTATTTCACTTCGAAGTGTAGGTGAGATTTTAAGTCTAAGCTTTATCACTTCTGTTGCTATTGCTATAGTTTATGTCATTCAATTCTTTGTTGGGATTGCTATTTACTGGAAAATAATTATAGCCATTTGTTGTTTGGCTCTTAGTTTACTAATAATTCGATTAACAAAAGATGATTTTGTATTTGCCTTTGACTTAATCAAACGACTATTTGGAATAAGAAAAAAAGATCGATTTGGAAAACAAAACAAACTAAAAATCAAGAAAATTTGATGTTCCGAGAAAAAGCAAAGATTTAAAAAAACAATTCAATTCTTTGTTCAAATCAGAGTTCTAATATAATAAAAAGAGATAAGACAACGGAGATTAATGAAAATGGAATTTTGTGACGAATGTGGTTCACTGTTGGCACCAAAGAAAATAAATGGGAAAGTAATTATGACTTGTCCAAAGTGTGGTGAAGGGAAAGAGCTTTCAAAAGGAAATCAAATGCAAAAAGAAGAGATTAAACAATCAGATCAAGAAAGTATGGTTGTAATTGAGAATCCTGATGAATTGAATACCATGCCAACAAAGAAAATGCGTTGTCCAAAGTGTGCTATTGTTGTAGATACGCAATACTGGGCGGTTCAAACACGCAGTGGAGATGAAGCACCAACCAGGTTTTATCGTTGTATGAAGTGTAAACACACTTGGAGAGAATACGATTAATTTAAACATTCATTTTTTCCGCTATTGCAATTAATCTCGCAACCCGCAAGGGTTCAGGTGTTCTACCAACAAGAGTGAGATCTTTTAATAATTGAGAAACCTCTTCATGTTTTAGACCGATAAATTGAGCATAAATTGGTTCATTATTTTCAGCAGAAATATACTCTCGAGGTAAACCATTTCTTTTGATAATTGTTAATTTCTTTTCTCCATCAGGCAATTTTCGTAATGCTTTGGATATTTTTTCCATATTTGGCATTCTATCAACTACAGAGATTATTGGTAAATCGGTTTTTTGATGTAACAGCTCTAAATCTATGTAATTAAATCCCGCTATTGTGACCCCCCTAGTCATTATTAATTTTAATTGCTGGTGATGAGAACTCTGTAGAATCATTTCAACAATTCTATCTGTCGCATCAAATCCATCAACTGTGACTTGGCTTTTCAGAACCCCCTCTAAAAGGAGGGAACCACGATAAATTACACCGATTATCGGTACGTTTTTGTCTTTCTCCCGGTTAAAAGATGCACATGCCAATCCAATAATTTTTATTCCCTTTTTTAGTTGCGGATTCAAGCTTGTCACCAATAAAGAAAATTTCTCAAATATTATCTTTCTTTTATTCGTTCAATAATTTCCAACAGTAATTTTGTAAAAGCTTCAGTTATTATTTCTCTTTCTTTACTTCTTTTTTCAAAGGCTTCGCGATCGTATTCTTGAATTGAAGATTCAAGTATAACGACTAACTCATCAATAGTATATAATCCAGTTAAATATGAATGACCAATTAATGCTTCTGCCCCATCCCCTACATCACCTGCTGTAGAACTTGATGGCATAAGAGCTCTGAGACCGGCACCCCGTACTGCTTCTGAAAGTGCTTTGTCATAGACTCTTTCACCCACAGGTTTACCATAGGCTTTTGTTTTTGCTAACGAATAGATGAAATTTACTAATGCATCCCCAAACTTAGCTAAATTTCGGTTTCTCATTATATCTCTTAGTTTATGTTTTTCTTTCTCTTGGAATGCTGCTTTTTTCATTAGACATCAACTTGAGCTCTACAACAAACTAGGTATTACTCTCTAAAAATAGTTCCTAGGAAAATTAGAACGAAAAATAAAAAGCTGGATTAATTTCTATTTGGTTTTTTCCAAGAGTTTATAGAAATCATCAACACTTTTTGTTAAATCTTTACAGGCAGTTCTTACCGCTTTGTCTATTTTTCTTTTAGGAGCAGCTTTTATAACTAGTTTTGCTTTGTTAACAAAAGGATGCTCTTTATAATATCCGGCTGAATCGACATCTCGGGCATCGCAGAGAAACTCTCTTATTATGTTTGCAAATGTATGTCCTTCACCGAGTAACTCGAGAGTTATTTCCTTATCTTCATCGTATTCTAGGATTTTAACTTTCATTTTTTGATTCACCAGTTTTTAAAAGTGTCTTGAGTCATTGAAATTCAATGCTGTTTTATTTCTTTCGGTTATTTTGTTATCTTTATGCATTTTTCCAGAGCTTGTATTGGTTCAACAATTAATTTGAGTCTTTTAAGCTCGTCTTCTTCTACTATTTTTGCTTTCTTTGCAGATGCAATTGCTTGATCAATGGTTGAATTTTTCGCAATTGCTATGACTATCATTACATCTCTCAAGCTGCTTGTTGAGACTTCATATGGAATTTCAGTCATGGTTTTATCTAATAAGGTTATGAGTTCAAGTAAGGAATTATAGTCAATCTTAGAGAAAAATACTCCTTCTTTTCTTTGACTTTCATATCCTTTATAATCTAAAATTTGTAACAGAGGTTTTATCGGGAACGTTTTCCCGGTAACTTTTGATAAGAATTCAATATCATAATTGTAAAACCCTTCATCATCAGGGTAAAGCATTCCATTTACAATCTGGTGAATTCTTTTAGTGATCTCAAGAGCGTCTTTCAATTTCTCTTTGGCACCTTCAAATCTAATAGTTACTCTCCCTGGATAATAATCTGCAAAGATATCAACTATCTTGATTTGCTTTTGAAGAGCTTCTAGGAACATAATTGCTTCATTTGTAGAGTGGATTTTCAAAACCATTTCTTTTGATGTCCAACGTGCCAACTAAACTTTCACCTTCTAAAAAGTAATTTCGCGTTTTTATAATCTAGCTCTACCATAATCTTCTGCAACTTTTCTTGGTTCCACATTACTACAGTTATCACATTTGAGAGTTCCTCTTCTCAAATAATGGAGCTTTTCTCCACAAATACTGCAGAGACCATAAATTACACCGAATTCATTATAGGTGGTTGTAAATTGTAACGGAATGGTGTGGGCATCTGTTATTTTCCCCCTAACAATGTCACCTTCTTTTATGGCATCAAACATGGAATCCAAATAAGCTCTTGTGCAATGAGAAATATGCATAATTGCTGAATAAGATGGTTCAACACTTTGACCATTAATATATTTCACAGCAAGCGAGACCATGTGTTTGTTTACATGATCAGCTTGACCAATTATTACATCATCCCTTTTTGGGATTAAGGGTTTTCTTACTTTTGGAAAAATACTTACAGTCCTTCTTCTTTTATCTAAGAATAAAGTTCCTGTAACTGTGGCATAAATCATCCCTTCGGCTTCATATGTTCCTTCACCGGGTAATGCTTCTTCAATATTGCAAATTGTATCCCCTGGAAGAAGGAATTCGCCAGTACTTATCATTTCTAATATTACCGTCCTTTCTTTTCTTCTTTAATTAAGACCAAAACTACTTACATTTAAATCTAGTTCTAAGGTTGAAATCTTCTTTGAAATGCTTCTTTTTCTTCTTCTTTTATAATTTAACCTGATGCAACTTTATTATTTTTCTTATCATTACAAAACAATTGGAAATGAATCATTTGGATTTTCAATTTTTATGACTAAACATTATTTAAATCAGTACAAAAATAACTATTAATACATTTAACATAGTCTCACCAATAACGAAGGACCATAGAATGTCGAGCTCTAAATTGAGAATTGCTGTAATTGATGCCACTGCTGCTGGAAAGGGGCGCAGAAGATTTACTCGAGATGCTATTGGTTGTGGTGTGAGAAGTGTTTGTGGCGTATTGGAGGAACATAATATTAAATCGAAAATCCTTTTGGCTGAGAACATAATTGACCAGGGGTTTCAAGAAAAATTTACTTCGTTATTCATTAGTGGTATGTCCATGGATAAAGTTGCTATCAAAAAAATTGTTAAAATTTGGCGAAAAAATCATCAAGGCAAAATTGTTGTGGGAGGTCCTGTTACCTCAGAACTCGAGCAGTCGCTAAAAGAAATTAAAGCCGATCTAATAGTTATAGGGGAAGGAGAATTAACGTTAAAGGAATTAATTGATAGTAATTATCTTACAAGTGGTAAGATTTCAGACATCAAAGACATTAATGGTATTGGCTACATTAATCAACAAAATCAATTTGTTTTAACTGGTTTTCGGAAATATTCTTCCTCTGAAGAATTTAAAGCCTTTAAAGCATCAACAAAACGCATAACGGATTATCCGAATTACTTTTCTGCGAAGGTGTATGTTGAGTGTCTGAGGGGTTGTTCCAATTTTGGGGGAACAAGAATACAATTACCTGATGGACGGAAATGCAGTGAATGTGGTCTTTGTGATAGCGATTATCTCGAGGATAGAGCGAATTGTCCATCCGAAATTCCACCTGGATGTGGATTTTGTAGTGTTCCAAGTTTGTATGGACCATCAAGGAGTAAATCCGTTGAGCATATAGTTAATGAGATAGAAAAACTAGTGGCTTATAATGTGAAAAGAATTGTTTTGAGTGCTCCTGATTTTCTGGATTTTGGGAGAGATAAGCTGATTTCACCCAAACCATTGATAACCCCATCCTCTCCAAAAGCAAATTCCAAGAAGATCAAAGAATTGTTATCGAAAATACATTCTATTGAGAGAGTAACAAAAGGTCATGTATGGTTTGAAGTTGAGAATATTAAAGCTACACTCTTCACTGATGAATTAGCTAGAATTCTTTCCGAATATTTACCTAATTCACCATTTTCTATAGGATGTGAAACAGGTAGCGAAACACATGCAAAATTATTGGGTAGACCGAGTGGTCCAAAAGATACTCTACGAGCGGTAAAAATTGCTCATAAATATGGCTTGAAAGCTCATGTTTACTTTATACATAGCTTACCGGGACAAACAAGAAAAACTGCGCAAGAAACAGCTGATTTCATTAACAAACTCGAACCATATATAGAAAAAGTAACGATTTATCGATTTCGTCCTCTACCTTTATCAGCCTTTGGTGATTTCCCAGAACCTCAGCCAGCCATCTATAATCTTGAAAGTAAAATCATTGTCGATGCTGCGAATCATGTTAATTTGATGAAAAAGAAGAATCTTGTGGGAGAAGTTGTTCGAGTAATCATTAGTGAACCAAATTATCGGGATGAAAAAGGAGCAATTGCTTATATTTTGGGTGGCGGACCAATGGTTGCGGTGGAAAACTCTCGAGAGAGAATAGGAGAGGTTGTTGAAGTCAAAATTTTAAGAGCTCTTTCAGAGAAATTAGTCTTAGGAACTATTTTTAATTCGTGAAACTGTGTGAAATATGCATTTAAGTACTGATTTGTATAACTAAACAGTAATACGAAATTTTTAAAATGTATACTGAAGAAATTATCGAAAGGTAATTGCCAAGAATAAAAAGAAAATCTACTGGAAATTTAATAAAGAGGACAAACTGTTTAAGAAAGGAGGATAAAAAAATGACTCTTAAAATGGTTTTAGCTGATGCAAAAATTTGGAAGAACATTATTGAATCACTTACATTATTGGATGAAGCTAACTTTATTGCCTCGGATAGAGGTATTGAATTACGTGCAATGGATCCAAGTAGGGTTGCGATGGTCGATTTCTTCTTACCTGCAAGTGCTTTTGAGGAATACGAATGCTCAGAAGTAACTCGTTTAGGTATTAATCTTGATGAAATGACCCAAATTATGAGAAGAGCAGGAACTTCCGATACACTACAAATGGAATTAGAAGGAACTGCAAAACTTGTGATGACTTTTACGGGACAAAATGTCAGAAGCTTTGGTATTAGTTTACTCGACCTTGGTGAGAGCGAGTATCCTGCACCAACAATTGATAGTAAAGCCAAAATAAAGCTCACAGCAGATGCTTTACAACAAGCTGTGAAAGATGCAGAAATTATTGGTGATCACATACGAATCGTTGCTGAAGATCATGGAATTACTTTATCAGCTTCAAGTGAAACAAAAGATGTCAAGATCTCTATAGAAAAAGACAGTGATGTAATTGCAGAATTCAATGTAAGAGAAGAATCAAGTGCGATGTATTCACTTAGTTATTTGAGTGAAATGACTAAAGCAATTAAGGCAAGCGAATTAGTCATGCTAGCTTTCTCAGCAAGTATGCCAATTCAATTGGAATTCCCAATAGTTGCTGGAGGAAAACTTACATATTATCTTGCTCCAAGAATTGAAACTTAATTCAAAATTCTTGGCATTTTATTATTCACCCTCTTCCTTCTTTCATTATTGGATCTTTAATTCAAGGAGTTGGGTAATAACAATATACTTTAGTGAGGAATCAAAGAAAATTCATAATAGAAAATGAATAGAATTGTTAGCACTTTGCGCACCTAGTAAGCAAGGAAGATGTTTAATTTATGGTTAAGGATGATCATTACAAACAAATTTTTCAACTCTGGAGAAGTGAAAGAAAAACCAGCAAACTACTTGAAGTAAAAGGTAGTCTCTATTCTGCTATTCGACAAAGAATTTCCACTCTCGAGAAAGAATTAGAGAGCATTGATTCCAAAGATGTTGTTTCAACTAAAATTATATCTGAGAGGATAGAGAGATTAAAGAGAATTATTCATGATTTAACAAAGATTCGGAAGCATAAAATCATTCATGGATTAATTAATGAAGATTTAAATAAGGGAGGATTAGCAGCGGAAGAGATGGATTTAGTGAAGAATCTCGAGAAAATCTTTGAAAATCACAAGAAGAGAAGTGTATTTGGAGAAGCAAGTTTAGAGATTAGCAAAGAAATTGATTCAATTGCAAGTCAAGAAAACGATGCTGAACTAATGACAGTTCGAATTTTGAAGGATATTCCGGAAATAATAGCTACAACAGCTCAAGATAAAGTAAAACAATCAATTGGTCCTTTCAAAAAAGAGGATATAGTACAGATACCTTTAGTGTATGCAAAAACATTAATTATGAAAAATGCTGCAGATAGGGTCGATCTCCCTGATTTATGATCTTGGGCTTTTTTTCAATTTATTTTTAAAAACATTATTCCTTTTTGTCAGGATCGATAACTTTGCCACGTATTTTGCATTTCCCACCAGCAGGTGTAGCTAAAATACAATTACAAACTAAGCATCTGACTTCTGTGGAAGAATGACTAAAAACTTTCTGAACTTTATTACAATCTGGGCATTCGACTTGTAGGAATTCTGATTTTGGTCTCTGGATAAGTGGTTTAGACAATGATTTAACATTCTCCTAAGCTTTTTCTAGTATTACTTTGACTGACAATTTGTTGTGCATTTAAAACTTACTACAAGTCACTTTTATTAGGGAAGACTTGTTCATCTAAGAAATTTTAAATCATTATGTGTTATTTGAGAACGTATCCACAATTAGAGCAAAATTCCCAATCAGGTTTAAGGGGAGTATCACATATTGGACAAAATCCTTTAGCCATTTTATCTTCAATTCGTTTCATTTCTTTGGTTTTTATTTCTCTTGTAGCGGGTATTTTCTTGTTTATAACATATTCATGTTCAATCATAAAATCGAGGTCTTCCAATATTATTTCAATGATTCTTTCCTTCGGAAGTGATGTTATATTACTAATATACATTATACTGGTTTTATGCCTTTTACTTATCAAATCTATGACTTTGACTTTTTCCTTTTCTAATGACAGAGAGCCTTTTTCCGTTAAACCTTCTGTTTTTTTGGATCGCTTGGTTCTAACTTTATAATCATCCAAAGCCTTCTTTGTTTTTTCCTCATCATGCTCAAAATCAGCCTTAAACTCAATAACCTCTGGTTCTGAAGCTTCAGAACAACAACTTAAGAACGATAGAAATCCATCGAGAGCATCTGAGAGAAAAAACACTCCCGGAATACCATTATAGTTTTTCTTCAATTTTCTTAATCGTTTAAAGAATCTTATTTGTGCAAGTAAAAATAAAGTCAATAAGAAAGTTACTGCTGCTATTATTGCTTCTTTCATCGAGACATTCTCCCTCAATGAAAATAATAATCAATATTCTTTAAAAGAATTATCAAAATACAAATCACGAAAAATGGAAAACGATTCTTTGAAATTATTTTGGAAGAATTTTACTTATTTGAGAACAAAACCACAATTGGAACAATATTCCCTATTTGGCTCAAAGAAATTACTGCATATTGGACAAATTCCTTGGGCTAATTTTTCTTCTCTTTCCCTCAATTCTTGAGCACTTACCCTTCTTTCATCAGGCATCGTTGATTCGCTTTTTGCAAGCATTTTCTGGATTAACACATAATCATCTTTAATAATAAAATTCGGATCTTCTATAAGAATTTCAATCACACTATCAATAGGGATCATAGTAATAGTACTTATCCACTCTAAGCTAGTTTTTTCCTTATTACTCAATAATTCTTTGATTTTTCTTTTCTGTCCGTCTTTTGACTGAAAATCTATTGTTCTTAACTCATCAGCTTTTCTAATTTGCTGAATCTTTGATTCTGTTGCTTTTTCTTCGTTCAAAGTTTTCTCTCTTGTTTGTAAAATTTCTCGTTCATCTGTACGTTGTTTAGGCATAACGTATTGTGATTTTTCGTACGGATCAACACCAGCATCTTTGTATCGATAATCCCTATGAGCTCGTATTTCTATAGGTAGAGAATCTTTCTGAGTGCCTTTTTTCATCAAGAAAACATCTCCTTGCCTTTCTCTTTTAAGTCTTCGAACAAATAGGAATATAAAACCAACTAATATCAAGATACCAATAAAAATCGCTATTCCAGCCATTATCCAACTAAATAAGCTCGCCAATCAAATCCTCAATATATAATTTATTAGAACGACTATTTATAACTTTATAATCCAAATGGTTATGGTTTGTATAGAAAATATTCAAAACACAAGTCACAAAAAATATTAAATAGAGAAAGATTTCGTCCTTGAATTACGTAAAACATTTTGTCACCATAGACCTGTGCGCAGCAATTCAAGCAGAAAATTAAGGAAAGAAAAAAGAGTAAGTGATTCTATTTCACTTTTATAAGCAAATCGTCTATGAAATGGCTAATTTCAGTTTCCCAAACAACGGACATTCCTACAGCAATCCATAGTATACCATCTGTATCGGTTCTAACTATCAGTGTTCTATTGTATTCTTTCCATTCTAGAGCTTGTTCACCACTTCCTAATAATCCTTCAATAAGATCTGCTTCTACTTCTGGATTAGTGGTGTTACAATATCCTACTACTTGGGTGATGATGTTGAAACTTTCAGCGCCACAATAGAATTGGAATGAAATAGTAACTCTGTATTGTTTATTTGCTTTTAATGCAAACGATTTTTCTATCCATATTACTCCATCATCTTGTCTTCCGTCTATGAAAAGTTTTAATGAATGTGTTCCAGAGGTAGCTCTACTGGCGTTTTCTACTCTTGTAACAGACCAATTAACTTCATGTCCTGGATTATTTGGATCCATGGGCACATCTCTGTCTATTACCCAATCCCCCAATCCTAACTCAAAATCTTGGAATTCACTAAGTTCATTTGTTAGAAGAAAATAAGCAGTTAATCCCCCACTTACTCCAATAACAACTGTAACAATCACAATTGCCCCAATAATTGTTTTTTTCATATTTTTACACCTTGATTAGTTCCCAACATATTATTATAATACGACATATTTAATGTTATAGTTTAGAACGCTTGTGGATTGAATTACAATTGTATGTACTACTTTTTAGAACAAATTTTTCATAACACAAATTATTCAACTAATTCCCATAAAGGGGCTTGGCTTCGGTATTGAACGCAAAGTTAAAAAATACTATAAGCAAATTTGGAGTCTAATGATAGGCCTGTGGCGCAGTCTGGATAGCGCGTTCGGCTTCGGTTAGAGGTCGGACATGATCTTTAGGAGACACCGAAAGGTCGGCGGTTCGAATCCGTTCAGGCCTGCCACTTCTTTCAATACTGAAAACTTCTTATATCGTGAGTAATTACTTATTATCATTATATTTTAAGGTGAAACAAATGGCTTTAGTATGGTGGGCTTGGGTACTCATTTCCTTAGCGATTCTCGTTGGAACCATAGGTATATGTGTTATTGGTTATTTCATTTTCCTCGCAGCTACTGCTGATTCGCGGAAATGATTAATAGAATTCACTAATGTTTGAACCCCTCAAGAAAACAGTTAGTTGCACCACTCTTTGTGGTGCTCATCTTTCTCTTTTATTTGGCAATTATTTTTTCAATAGTTTTGTTTACTTCTTCAGCTATTGTTTTTCTTTCTTTGCTTGTTGATTTTCCAAGACCAATTTCTGAGAAGACTTTTGTATATCTCCCTGTTCCACTTGGTCTAATACTCACTATCAGCATGTTTTCTTTCTTATCTTTTAGAATGAGGTTTTGGCCATCCATTGTCGAGTGGTAAACTACTTGGAATTTTTCATTGAAATACTTGTTAATTTCCTCTGTAGACTTTAACACTTTCTGAAGTCTTTGTGGATAATCTAGTTTCACCATATCTATTTGTGTTCTTACAACATCTACGGATGGATATTTCGGTAATTGGCTATTGTTTGTGAACCAGTTCATCAACCAAAGTGCTTGTTGAAAAGGTGACTTCATACAAATCGGATGCGTTTTGTTAAAGAAAATATTAGTGTAATCTGCTCCAGATATTCGGTTCATGTCTGGATCTCTTGTGAGTAATTCGGTTACACCTAAGAAGAACGCTGGTTCTCCTTGGGCTGTTGCATACACCTTTTTCGTTATCTCAGCTAATGCTGAAAGCATAATTAATGAAATTCTTTCCTGGACAAGAATATAGGCATCGGATTTTCTGCTTTTTGATTCAGCAATTAATCCTGTTGTGAATGATTCTTCCTGATTATCTACAATTGTTTCTTGACCAGTCCCAGGAATTTTTAAGAGGAATGTTCTATCAGCATCTCCGTCATGATTAAAAACAGCTTTTGATTGTTTCATATACTTCTTTGTTAGGTCTCCCCATATCTCTCTTGGATCCCTATCAGGTGCTATAGGATTTAAAACATCGTTGTGAAGAATTATATCCGCATTCATTTCGCTTTTAATTAATTCCCAAACAGGTCCTGCCATACTGTGTCTACAATCAACTATGTATTCTCCTTCAATTTTCTTTAAAGGAACTACTTTTTTTATGGAAGTGAAGAATTCTTCGCGCAAAGCAGAGGTTTCTATTTTATCGTGTTGCCCTATTTCTTTGGGGTGAACCATAGCAGTATCTTTTATTGCTTCTTCTACTACAGGAGCAAGTGTTCTAGGTAAGAATCCATAGATCTTCTCTGATTCAAGATTTGATGGGCATGCTATTTTGGCTCCATTCTTTTCAAGTAATTGAAAGGCATTTTTCGCATTAATTACTAATTTCAAACCAATATATTGCTGAGGACTATGACTTCTCCCAAAGAAACATCCTGGTACCTTTAGTTGATAACAAGCAAACATGAATTCGGGAACGGTTACGGGTCCATCTAGTTCTTTAATTGAGAGCCCACAGCGTCTTAAATACTCTCGAGCACTTACAGAAATGGATTGATGAACCCTACTTCCATCATAGCCGATTAAGATTTCACTCTCAAGAGTTTTAGCGAATGCTGCTGCATACTTTTCAAAGAAATCCACATTATAGGCTGAAAATAAATCCCTTGGTCCATTTGTTCCTGTTTTCTGTGCTAGTTTTATATTAAAGTTGTATTCAGGAACAGTCATTGGATTTGATGTACTTAATTTTAGAGGTTCTAGTTTTGGGAGTGTCAAATATTTCACCAATTGTTTCTTAATCAAATCAGAACATTAATCAATATATTAATTTCTTCTCAATTAATTGTGTCGGTGATCCTTTGAAATCTTTAAGTCTTGGTGGTGTCTGTGCTGATTTTACCTGTGCGATATGTTGTAAAGATACCAAGATGATGCTTTCATTAAATGATATTGAAAAGATAGAAAAATTAGGATATAAGAAAGACGATTTTTGTTTTCAGGATGAAGATGGTTTTTTCAAACTTCGTAATGTTACCGGTAACTGCTTCTTTTTAGTGGAAAATAAGTGTCAAATTTATACCGATAGACCACAAGGATGTAAATTTTATCCGATAATTTTTGATTTGGATTTAAACAAAACATCTCTTGATGAAGATTGTCCATTAATTCACACAATCTCAGAAAAAACTCTGCAAAATTTCACTAAGGATCTGAAGAAATTTGTTAGGAATTTACTCAGAGAAAAATCTGACAGTTAAGGAATTTTTTCTTTTTTGGCTTGCAATTTCTTTGCCAATTGCATTTCATCTATAGATTCAAGGATTTCAATAGCTTTTGTGTATTCTTTTTCAGCAATTCGATTACAATCAGGATCATCCTTATCCAAGTAGGTTTGTGCTAATTTCTCATGGGAGTATGCTTTATTCTTTTTAGATAAAGCAATATTCTTTTCCATCTTTGCTTTCTCCTCGAGTAAAGAGTGCTTAGCAAGCCTATCAAGTTCCTTTTTATCAATTAGGATTTTATCGAGTATCGTAATAATTTTTTCATACAAATTGCTAACTCGATCAAACATATGTATCGCAGTTTCAAAGTCTGCATCTTTCATTGCTTCAGTACTTAAAACCTCAAAAATTCTCACAGAACTACCAAAGCAAGTTTTTGCTCGATCATAATTTTGTATTAAACTGTATCCTGTGCCTGCTTCTTCGAAATTCAGAGCAGAATTTTTTAGCTCATTATTTGTTTCAGCTATTTTTGCTTGTTGTTCAAAACCAACTGCAGCTTTTTTTACCCCAATCAAGCCTATTGCTTGGTAAAGTCTGTTTATTCTTGTTTCTTTGTCAGGCATTTGTTTCCAGGCGCGAATTGCTGCAATGGCAAACTCAATTGCTTGTTCTAATTCATTGTTTTGTTGAGCTAAACCAACCAAGTGCTCATATGTCTTTGCTGAGTCCTCCCATCGACTGGCACTGTAATTTGCTTCTGCTTCTCCTTTTAGTTGGTCAATTTGAGATTTCATTCGAAAACAAGTCCGCTTTAGTTTTTACAATATTTGTTTAACTAATTAAGCTTCAAAAACTCTATGGTTATGGTAAATTTGTTTAAAATAAAGAAAATAAGGAAAGAAGTAATATTTAGAAACCAGAATTATGTTTCATCTGGTTCCGTTTCTTCTTCCGTTTCATATTCTTCTAAATCGATTTCTTCTTCTGGTTCTTCTTCCTCAATGTCTTCAACTGCATCTTCAGTTTTCGGAGTTCTTATTACTCTAATAAAGATGAATACTAGCGCTAGAACACCTATAACAATTGTAATTACAAATGTAATAATGTATGGTATTGGTACATCAAATGGAACGGCTTCTCGAGGATTGATTTCTAAAAAGATTTCCTGTGTTATATTGAAGCCATATCCTCTTTTGTGGGCTACGATATTTACGCTAGCAAATCCCCTCTTTAGATTACTCGTATTAATTACGCCTTCGTAATGGGAGTTGTTTATTTGTGTCATGTAAAATGAATCTCTGATTCGCAAAGCACTCCAAATTCTTAATGTTACATTGATGTCATCAATTACAGAACCATTTTGAGCATAATATGATACACTACTATTAATTAACTCACCAATTTTCGCATCGTAAGCACTGACATAATAATCATCGTTACGAAGTACTGCATACATTTTCGCAACCCATTGTAAAGCTCTTTGGAAGAATATATCATTAACCTCGTATCTTCCGATCATTGTATTATTTAGGATTTCAGCAGATCCAATACCTAAAATTCTTGAACCAAAAGATGTTTCAACGGCAGCAATTAAGGAGTTGTTCAATCCAGTTGTTTCATTTTGCCAGAAAATTGTATCACCATTTTTATCCGCAAATATTGATTCATTCCCATAAAATAGTGAATAGCTGTCAATTATTTCATCACTATCTGTTAGATTGCTTTCTTCAGTATATCCTGTAATCCATGATGCATTTTGTTCTAGAATAGTTCCAGTGTACTTTATTTTGGTTATGATTTCATCTGTAAGTGGAACATATTGATTTTCATTGATCATTGGGTGATCTAGGAAATCAGTTGAGAAGAATGATGATAATGTATTATTCTCTCCATCAGCAGCTGGGAGAGTTG
>JABLTI010000129.1 GCA_013166835.1 Promethearchaeati archaeon
TATTCTCAAATCTAGTTGGAGCCCAATTTTGAAATGAATTAGTTAGGGTGTATGTTTCAGTAAGGAACTTTTGAATTGATTCGAAATCCTTCTCCCAATGAAAGGAACGCATTACAATTGGCATATCTAATAGGGATAATTCCAGTGATTAAAAGAGTATTCAATAAATTCTCGATTTAAATGAAGAACATTTTTTAATTTTTGATTTTGTTCAAACTAATATGAATATGGATCTCACTTCATCTGGGAAATAAAAGCAAGGAAGTAGAAAGCTAGGATTCAGTGATTTCTCCTTTCTCTCTTTTTTCTTTTATTTAAGAATCAAATTACTGAGAAAAGATTTAATACAATATACTCAAGTTGTTTGCCTAGAGGGTGAAGTTCATTTGAGTGAACTATCAGTGGAAACCCAAAAGTGGATTATTAGATTGGTCGAGAAACAAAAGAAAGTTGAGCTTAGTTTTATTTCCGCTGCTATAGATGTTCCAAAAGAAGACCTAATAACAAACGCTGAGAAAATGGGCTTAATGATCGAAGATGAGTCTCTAGTATTATCACCCCATTCAGTTCCTCCTACATTTACAAGCCCAGGATCTTTAGTATTACGTGAAATGACTGGTGAAACGGTTTTTTGCCCAAAGTGTGGAGCAGATAATATTTTCAAATTATCTAAAGATGGACAAAAACTAATGTATTTTTGTAGAAGATGTAGTACAGTACTAAATAATTTCTGGAATGGATATACTAATGGACAGTATAGTCTAGCTAGATGCACAACCTGTCAGCAACCATCTTTTAGTAGTCTTAAATATTGTATTTCTTGTGGCGTCACCATAGAAAGAGAGACTAGGGTAAAACAGGTTAAAAAAAGTGGTGCATATGTTACTGATGTAGTGGGAGATTTGTTTGCACCTAGTTATTGCACTGGTGATAGATATTCATCGCGTAATAGAATACGTCAAGAACTAGAAGGGAGAGACAAAGAAAGGAAGACTTTTTATGCAAGCCTTATAATAGGAATCGTTCTCGGTGTATTAGGTGCTATTTTCTTTTTTGTCAGTTTATCAATAGGTTGGCATTCATCAGGCGGACTTTTCGATACTATCTGTTTTCTTAGTTGGATTTTCTTTGGTCTTAGTACTTTTTTCATGTGCTGTATTCCTCCAATTGCTTTTATAATTGCTGTTAGAAAAAACATTCGAAGATAGAGTTTTTGTTTTCTTATTCTTCATAGATTGACCAATTCAAAATTTTCTTGCGAGATTTTAAATCGAAATATTTGGTGATGAGTTGATAAAAAGAAAGAGATTAGAAGAGAGTTTTCTCTTCAGCATGAGGATTTATCATTAGCACTCGTTCGTTCATCGCTTTTTGCCATATATATTCGGTATAAATGTAATAGAAACTTAATACCATTCCTGCTATTAAGCAAGCAGATCCTAAACCAATGAATAATCCCATCAACCACATCAAATTGAATACAATAGGAAGTGCTAGTAGATTCAACAAAACTGTTCCAATTATTAGCAAAATAATCATTGCAATTGATATGCCTAACTGCTTCTTTCCTGATACTGGCATAGTTTGATTTTTTACAGAACTAAATTCCAAATAGTTGTAGAATTTATCATATTTCCAATATCTAACAATAATCGAGAAAAACGGAATGAAGGCAGATAGAACTAGATAAAGAATAATATTATCTTTATTCGTTACTAATGATGGTCCTTCTTTATGAGGTTTTGCTAGTTCTAAGTTATTCATATCCTCAAAATTGAAGTATAAATAGACCATATATAATGGACTGGCAACAAAAGAGAGTAACCACCAGATTAAGAAATTCCTTTGAATCAATACAGGCGCACTGGGTTGATAAGGTGCCGATTGAGGTTTAAGTGTAGGAATACTCTTCACTTCTAGTTGATCTAGAGCCATCCCACAATTCATACAAAACGAATGATCATCTTGATTCTTATTTCCACATTCTGGGCAATATTTCAAATTTTTTTCTCCTATAATATCATAAACTAAATCCTAGATTGTATTTGAGCTAGTGAGTATTTAAAGTGTGTCAATTCAAATATGTCATGTTACATGCCACTACAACATGTTCTTGCTGTTGAAGTCTGTTTGTATTGAAAAAAGAAGAGGAGAAACCAACAAATGATCTTATTGTTGGTTTTTTCTTTTAGTTCCTAAAAACTGTGAACGAATACATGTTAGAAATTAAATCTGTTCTTTAGAATTTAACACTGAATTACTTATATTTGATAAAATTATATTAATTGATAGGACAACTTGTGGGATTATTATGAACACCAAAAAAATAGCAACCAAATTATTAGTAATTATTTTATTGATTACTTCTTTCACTCCTCTAATATCTTCATCAGAAAAACTTGATTTACCGTATGAACGAAACATTAAACCTGAGACAACGAAGAACTGGACTTTCATGCTTTATTTTGGTGCAGATACTCGAGATGATTATGTAACATCTAGTTTGGATAATTCCGGAAATTGGCTTGCAGCAGCAATGTTGACAACTATGAATTATTTGGAGTGGTATGATATACTTGCATCTTCTACAACAAATCTAAATATTATAGCAATGTTTGATCATCCATATGCTCCTGGTGATCCCAATGGTCGTGCGAAAATCTATGATATAAGAACCACAGGGAGAATAGAATTAGTTGATTATGGACCAAAGAATATGGGACATCCATCTACATTGGCTGATTTCATTAATTACTGTAAAACCAATTTTCCCGCTGATAATTATGCTCTGACATTATCCGACCATGGACGTGGCTATGCTGGTCTAATTTATGATTATCATGCTCCACATGAATCTTGGGACTATGCTTTAGGTGATTGTCTCTCCGTACCAGAAGTTGAGCTTGCATTATCTTCAGCAGGTGGAGTTGATGTGCTCATGCTAGATATTTGTCAAGGTGGCTCCTACGAGCTTATGTGGCAATTAAGAGGTGAAGCTCGTTATGTTGTCGCTGGGGAAACCTTACAGACTCATAGAGCGCTTTATCACCCTCGAGATATTTTGTATACTTTAAGTAGGGATACGACTATGACTGCTCTAGAATTAGCACAAGTAGCTTATGATTTTGCAGTCGCTCCAGAAAGAGTGCCTACCGATCCTTATTATCCTGCTCAATGGCCTACTGCCACACTTTATGAATTAAGTCGCTTTGAGGCGTTACCTATCACTGGTGGGTATAGCTTATTTTATGCTTTCACAAAACTTTCTGAATATTTGTACTATGAAGTACTAAATAATCTCACTTATGCACGTGAGGTTTTCATCCCATTAAGAAACCAATTATCTTATCCAACATCAGCATTTAAATCGAAAGCAATGTTAGTCGATCTTGGAGATTTTGTAACAACATTATTGGAGCATTCAGATGAGTTATACTACCAATCTGAGATTGAAAACTTTGGTGGAGAAGTATTAGCTCGTCTTGCTCTAGGTTCAATAGGTCCTATTCGAAGTCATGCCTACAAACCAGCCTATGCTGGTAAAAATCTAACTGGATTCAGTATATGCTTCCCAGATACTAGCGATATGTATCAAGAATATTTGTATGCTAACTTGTATGATGAATTTGATATTTCAGATGCTACTTATTGGGATGAATTCATCTTCAGTATTTATCCCCCAGAATCAAATTTCCTAGATGTTCCTATACCAGAATTTTTCGAGGAAATTCAATTCTTCTTGGGACCCATTGATCCAACAATTCATTTAGATATCTACATCGATGTTATTCCATATGAACAACCATTGCATATAGGATATGCAGGACCAATTACTAGTACAGGAATTGGTATGGGTCTTGAAGTAGATATAGAAGGTGCTTCTTTTGAGGATACTCTTGTTCAAGGTTCAACAATGGTTCGAATACCAGTCTCGAGCATCCCAATTTTCTCTAAAAGCTCACATCAAGACATTCAAGTAGTAGTAAATGCTTCAACTGCTGCTAGTGCTACTCAAGACGTTAATTTAACTATACGCCACATTGATTCTACTGGTATACTATGGGAAGATTCCAAGACTTCTGAAATTCAAGTGGGTCAAGTAATAAGTACAAATGTTTCAACTACTGATGAATGGACTGATTGGGAGGAGTTAGCTCCACCATTACCTACAAAACGATTTAGTGGTATAGATACTGCAACAGCTTCAGTTTCGATAATCTTCATTACTGTAGTAACTATTCTAATCTTTAGAAGACAGAAGGAAAAGTAGAACCTAAGACTCTTGAGAAACTATTTTACTCTATGTAATTTATATCTCTCGAAAATCCTATAAACAGATAGGAAACTAAGATATACGTATTTGCTAATTAAATTCCTTGGTGCTTCAATGTTAAAAAGAATCATTAAATCCCTAATTAAATCACTCTTTCTTGGAACCATTATCTTTTGCTTATTTCTAAATCTCTCATTAGGTTCTAGTACGAGAGAATCTGACTTTGCTCCTGTTGATACAACTTTACCAACTGATATGATTACACCAATCAAACCAATTCTACTACCTAGAGCTCCTTCGATAATATTTTCTCAATTGTACGAAATTAATGATGATTTTATTGGAGGTAGTTCTGGTGATGATGATAACCTTGTAGATGCTGGGGAAACAATTGAGTTACGATTACAATTAGAAAATAACGGTGATGAAGTAGTTACTGACGTTTATGCTAATTTAACCTCTACAAACCCTCATGTTTCTATAAGCTCCTTTAATCAATCCTTTATTCAGATTGCAGTAGGTGAGACTAGTATATCTACTTCTTATTACATAATTGAATTTGATAGCAAATTGAATGCAAGTGATATTATTGATTTTGATTTAGAAATAACCTCAAATGAAGGAATTTGGTTTGATTCATTTACTTTAACTATTGTTGGGGTGCCAGACCCAGTTTATTATGGACATATTGTTTACAGTGAATCAAATGGTGACTTAAATGCTGATAACGATGATGTTATTGATCCAGGTGAGTTAATACAAGTCCGTCTGTATTCAAAGAATCAAGGGAGTAGTATCCTCTTCAATGTTTATGGTTATTTATCAACATCAGATCCTTTTGTTACAATTACTGATGATTATGCCTATTTTGGGACGATTTATGAAGAAGGAGATATTGAGTATGGGTCCTTTTTTTTAGATATCAGTGGAGCATGTCCTGAATTACACACAATATCCTTTAATCTATCACTAATTGATGATTTCAGTAATTGGTGGAATTTTAGTCTAAATATTGTTGTTAGCGGATTCCCTGAATATGAACTTACGACTCTCAACTTCCTAGAATATTCAGGTGATGGTGATTTATACATGGATGCTGGTGAAGCATGGCATGCAGAAATGACAATTCGAAATATTGGAGATGCTATAGGAGTAGCTGTTGACGTTTATCTTGGTTCTAATGAAACATTTATTGAATTCAACTACCTCAATGACCATAACGTTACTTTTGGTAATATAAATGCTGGTTTTTCTGATTACGCAGAAAGTACATATGATTGGCGATTCACCATCTCAGATCAAGCTTCAGAAGATCAGCAACTAGCTTTCTTTGTCTCAATTACAGATACCAGTGGGCAACAAGCAGCTATTTTCAATACATCTGCTCAAGTAGTTGGAGTAGCAAATTACGAGTTAAATTATTTTGAAATAGTAGAAGACTGCTATTACTCTGAAGATTGTAATGGTATAATAGATGCGGGAGATACTTATACAGCTAATATAAGCATTTCAAATATTGGTGAAGCAACCGGTAATGAGATAATGGTTTATCTTTACTCGAGTAATGAGTATGTAGAATTCTATTATGATAATGGTTCTTCATATGATTTTGACTCTTTAGATGAAGGAATGTCTGCTTCATACTATGGTTACTATTATTGGGAATTCACTATTTTAGAAAAAGCAAAAACAGGTCATATCCTCAATTTCACGATTGTTGTTGTGGATGCCTCTCTTAGAGAGTGGCATTTTTCAGAAAGTATAACGGTTGCAGATGGTCCAAATACATTTTATTATACACCGATGGGTAAAGCGATGATATTTGGTGGGTCATTAGCATTTATTGCATTCTGTATATTTCCATATGTTAGGAAACGCGTCAAGTCCACTCATACTGGTTTAGGTATAAGAGAGAATCTCAAAGAATATCGAGACGATCAAAAGAAAAAACGATCAAAGAAACGAAAACAGCGAAGTAAAGAACGTGCTCAAAAACTGAAACAGAGAGAAGCAATTCGGCAACAACGTGAAAGAGAAAGAATTGCTGATATAAATGAGAATGAAAAGAAATTACTAGAGAAATTCGAAAATATACTCGAGATGTCTGAGAGTGTGAATACTTCCCAAGTAGCAAAGAGTTTAGGATTATCAAAATCACAATTATTCGAAAAACTCATCCGATGGCAAGAAATGCTTCCATTTAAAATAGATGGGGAGTTCATAGAGGTAGATGATACAGTTGATTTCACACAATCTGTAAGAGAAAGTATTGCTGAAATGTCAAAATACTATACATGCTATCAATGTGGTTTTCCAATTGAGAGAAGTACTGAAGTATGTTCTGATTGCAAAAGTGACATCCCATATTGTATGGTTTGCAAACTTCCGATTTCCTTTGGTGATGAGATAGGTAGTTGTTCTCTTTGTGAAGCACAAGGTCATTTAGCTCATTTACAAGAATGGGTGAAAACCCAAGGAAAGTGTCCCGTTTGCTTGCAGAAACTACCTGTAGAGGGGATAGTACCAAAGGATTCAAAACAGAAAAAAAAGTAAAGAAGGACTTGATTAGTTCCTTCTAATTTTTCGTTTTTTCAATAAAATAAAGAAAGTACCAATTGGTACTAGTAGAACTATCACTGATAGGTTGATTCCAGTTGGTGATGTTACTGTTGGTGTGATTTCTTCTAGGCTTAAGGTTAAATCGTAAAGTTGTCTAAAAGCCAAAAATGCCTCGAGATAGTTTAATGATCCTAAAGCAGTTACACCCTCAGCAATGATCGCATCGATTTGTGCAAGAATTGTTGCATTATGAAGTGGATTATCACGATAAGCATCAATAGCAGGTTTATTTCGATAATAAACTACTTGACTTGAAGTACGATAAAGAGAATCTTTCAAGAACACACTGAAATAAGCAGTTCCTTCTGAATAGTAGCTCATCACGTCTCTCATAAATCCTCCAGTTCCTTCCACCGCATCATTGGTTATTTCAGCATGGGCGAATCCTAAGACATGGCCTAATTCATGCACGAGAAGAGTTGTTACACCAGATCGAGGAGTAATTCCATCAGTAGCATAATAACGATTAAGATCTTTATAGCAGACTACGTTCCCACTGCCACCTAATCCAGTAAATTCCCTATATTCTCCATAAGCCCAAGATACCATTGAGACATTTTGTAGGAGGAGGATCCAAGAAGTAAATGTTGTATCTCCTTTACTTGTGTCGAAATAGCTATCTCTAATGGCTTCGAATCCATAGGGTACGATCCTAATTCTGCTACTCCTAATTTACTATCATCGACAATTTGTTCTAGGTCTGATCTCTCAGACAACTCCACCCAGGTATCTTCAAACGTTATGTTGGCTACCTCTTGGGGTACAACGTATTCAAAAGCATCTTCCATTATTTCTTCGTGATATATCCACTGAAGATCTTCTTCACTATATCCATGAGCTGCTTCGTCATTAATAAACAACACTTGGGCACTTACGTCTCTTTGATTGTATAATAACCCATCACCACGACCTCCGACATCAGAGACAATATCATTCAGAAAATCAGTCAAATAGGTATTAAGATGAGTGGTAAAATCGGGAGTTCCGGGTGTATCTCCAGCAAGATAAGTGTCTAAATCAACATTGATATAATCGAATTCACCTTCGGCTACATCTGGATTCCACCAAATATCAGTCCATTTTGTATACCATTGGTGACAATACGGATCAGCAAAGAATATTCTATTCTGGAATCCCCAGCAAGGATAGGGGAACTCGACGTCAGGGTTAAGGTCATTATCCCATTCTAAACGCCACCAATCTGTTGTAGCATTAGAATCAGGGTCTACCTCATCAATTTCAAACCAATGCTCAAAGCTATGATCAGTAGTATCAAATCTGGATTGATTCAGGAAATAAATAGAATAACTTGGATCAGCTGAAACATATCCTCTATTACTATCTAAGTATTGTTCAACAGCCTCACCATCAATTGCTTTTCCTTCTTGTTCATAGAAAATTGATTTTCTCTCACCAGTTGATTCTTGAAGATTCAATTGTGTCGCATTTAATGCACTGGTATTACTATTCCAAGAATTATCATCTATAAAATAATTAAGTGCTTTTTCATAACTCTCTGAAGTAAAGTGGAAATTAAATTCCAAATTGATTTGTAGGTCTAGAAGAGAGTCATATTCTTGAGTGACTTCATTCCAAAGATAATCAACACCTAGATAGTATGCTGAGGTGGTCAAACCATTATTTATCATAGTAAGATCAATATAATCTTCATTATATCCTGCAAAAACTACATCGATGGGAACTGTAACTTGTGCTATAGGGATATCCCCTATTTCAAAACTGGTAGTTTGTAATTCTTCAAACCCGGAAGAGTGGATTGAAATCCTTGTTAAAGAAAAACCAAAAAAAAGAAAGATAATGAGAAATGATAGATTAGTTTTCTTACCCAATATAAAATCCGTTTTTACTCTCTTCATCAAACGAAATCACCTTTAAGGATGAATATACTTCGTATAATTCTTCTGAAATTATTTAAACGTCTATATAGAACTTGGTTTTTTTGTATGAAGAAAAATCATACTTATACTGACAAAACAAGAGTGATTGATATTTATTAAAGTCAAGATATTTGTTTAATCTTGAGGAGTTATTTACATGGAGAATAAATTTCCAGAAAGCAAATTATCAGAAAAAGAGCAAACTATTTTGGGTGTTTTGTATAGTGTTGAGTTAAATCCCAAAGATTCTGAAACAAATGAATATTTCATTGGTGAGAAAAGAATAAAGCTGAATGTTGAGGGCATTTTATCTGTGAGTAAACATCGTATTGGAGAAGATATCGATTTACTGTCTTCGATTCTTGAGACCCTTCTTACTAAGAACTTGATTAACATCAGCAACAAAATTTATTCATTAACTGAGGTCGGAAGCAAAATAGGTAAGAAAATTAAATCTAAATGGTTCAGTGAGTTC